>JAICJW010000384.1 GCA_025928215.1 Chloroflexia bacterium
CACAACCACGGTTGCGACCAAGTCCGGTACGAACTGGACGCCGATCCTCATCGTGGTACTGATCATTGTCGCCATCATCCTCGCGGCCGGCCTTGCGGTGCGCCGACCGTGGATGTCCGACCTCCCGTAGCGCGCTAGGTTTCGATCACGCCCTTCGATGACGGTATCGCGTCGCCGAGCCGTGGGTCAATCCGCGTCGCGGCATCGAGCGCACGCCCGAACCCCTTGAAGATCGCCTCGACTTCATGATGGGCGTTCGTGCCGTAGTGCAGAAGGACATGGAGATTCATCCGCGCCTCGATCGCCAGCGACAAGAGGAAATGGCCGACGAGGTCGGTTTCTAGCGTGCCAACGTGTGGGGCGGAAAACGCCCCCTGGAAGACGAAATAGCCGCGCCCGCCGAGATCCACCGCCGTCGTCGCCAGCGCTTCGTCCATCGGCATCACCATCTGCGCCGCCCGCCGGATGCCGCGCCGCTCGCCGAGCGCCTGCCCGATCGCGCGGCCGAGACAGAGGCCGATATCCTCCACCGTGTGATGGCTGTCCACCTCCAGATCGCCGTTCGCCGCCACTTCCAGATCGAAGAGGCCGTGCCGCGCCCAGAGCGTCAGGAAATGGTCGAGCGCGCCGATTCCGGTCGCGATGTCGGTCTTCCCTGTGCCGTCAATCGCTACCGTGACAACGACATGCGTCTCGGCAGTCTCTCGCTCAATGGTGCCGGTGCGCGGTGCGTTCGTGCTCATGACATCTCCCGTGCGTACCGCTGCGCCAGCACGGTCAGGCGGCGCATCAGCCGGTCCGTATCCTCCGGTCTGCCGACCGAGATGCGTACATAGTCTGCAAGGTCGGGTGAGGAGTAACGCCGCACAAAGATACCATCTTCCTCCAACCAATCTTGCAGCGCGGCGCTCCCCCCATGCAGGACGTGGACGAGCAGGTAATTTGCCTTGCTTTCGAGCGGCTTAAGGAAGTTCAGTTTTCGCAAGGCACGATACATTCGCAGGCGCTCCAGCCGGATGCGGCGAATCGTCGAGCGGAAATATGCCATCTCATCGAAGACGGCGCGCACCGCGACCTGCGCCGCGACATTGACATTGTACGGCTGCTTGATGCGCCGTGCTTCGTCCGCCATCCATCGGGGCATCAATCCATAGCCAACGCGCAAGCCTGCCAGCCCCGCCCATTTCGAGAAAGTCCGCAGGACAACGAGGTTGTCGAACTCGCCGACCAATGGGGCAACGGTACGGCCGCTAAACTCGAAATACGCCTCATCCACGACGACGATCACACCCCGCCGCAGCAGCCGGACGATCTCCCGCTCCCGACAGAGATTTCCGCTCGGGTTGTTCGGTGAAGCGAGAAAGACGAGTTTCACATCGGGCGTTAGCGCGGCTTCCATCGCATCGCTATCGAGCGAGAAATCTGGCCGCCGTGGCACGGCGCGCACCGCGGCACCAAAGACTGCCGCGCGCGCCTCATACATGCCGAAGGTCGGCGTCGGGATCATCACCGACTCGCCCGGCGCGACGAAGAGCCAGAAGAGGAGGTCAATGATCTCGTCCGATCCATTGCCTACGATGATGCGCCGCGCATCCATCCCGGTGTAGCCCGCCAGCAGCGCCCGAATCTCTCGGCTCTCCGGGTCGGGGTAGAGATGGTATTGATCGAACGAGGCGAGCGCTTCCTGCACCCGCAGCGGTGTCCCGTAGGGGTTTTCGTTCGCATTGAGGCGCAGGATGCGATCCGGTGAGATACCGCGCCGGGCAGCCGCGGCCTCAATTGGCTCAATCGCGCGATACCGCTCAACATTAGCGACACTTGGGCGCAGCAAATCGCGCGGGTCCATCGCGATCTCCATTACCGGCTCGCCCCGGGTTTGTCCGCACGAACGCGCAGGCGTGCGGCCCGCGCGTGGCCTTCAAGACCTTCGGCAGCGGCGATCGTTGCCGCATCCCCGGCCAATGCAGACGCGGCGCCCGGCGTCAGGCCGACGACGCTCATCGTCCGTACGAAATCGCCGACATGCATCGCGGAGGAGAAGCGTGCTGAGCCGCCCGTCGGCATCACGTGGCTCGGCCCGGCGATGTAATCACCGAGCACTTCAGGGCTTGCCTCTCCGAGGAAAATGCCGCCTGCATTCTCGACCAATCCCATATACTGCCATGGCTCCCGCACGAGCAAACAGAGGTGCTCCGGCGCGTACTCGTTCGATAGCTCGATCGCCATTTCAATCGTCGGCACGACCACCGCTCCCCCCGTGCGATCGAGCGCCGCACGGACGACTGCGGCTCGTGGCAGGTCGGCAAATTGCCGCGTCACCTCTCCATCCACCGCGCGAGCGATCCGTTCGTCCGTCGCCAGCAGGATTGCCGATGAAGTCTCACCGTGCTCCGCCTGCGCGATCAAGTCCGCCGCCGCGCACGCGGGATCGGCGCTCTCATCGGCAATGACGACCGTCTCAGTTGGACCGGCGATCTGATCTATTGCCACCGTGCCAAAGACATACCGCTTGGCCGCGCTCACGAACGGGTTACCGGGGCCGACGATCTTGTCCACGCGCGGCACGGTCTCCGTGCCGTATGCAAGAGCCGCTATGGCTTGCGCCCCGCCAATCGTGAACACCCGATCAACGCCAGCGATGGCGGCGGCGGCAAGGATCACGTCCGCGACCCCTTGTGGATGCGGCGGTGTCGTCACAATAATCTCCCGCACCCCCGCGACGCGCGCCGGAATCGCGGACATCAGCAGCGTGGACGGGTAGGCCGCCGTGCCGCCCGGCACATAGATACCGACGCGCGCCAGCGGCCGGACGATCTGTCCGAGTGTGCCCTCCGGGCTGATCCACTGCCACCCCTCGTGCCGCTCATGGTCGTGAAAGGCGCGAATCCGTGCGGCCGCGTGCTCCAACGCCTCCCGGAGCGGGGGTGTCAATCGGGCGTACGCCGCGTCGAGTGCCGGTTGAGAAACCTCGTATTCCGTCAATTCGACGCCATCAATGCGCGCCGTGTAGTCGCGTATTGCGCCATCGCCTCGCGCCGCGACCGCGATGCAGATCTCCTCCGCCACACCCACTGCCGTAAGATTGCGGCCAAACACGCGCTGAATCCCTGCCTGGACATGCGGGGGAAGCGGCGGCTCGGTTGCGGGGATGCGGCGCAAGAGCAGCCGCCGCGCCTCGGCAATGTCCGTGAAAATCCGCATCATGGCGCCGACTCGTGTGGCAGGCCGAGAGCATCGAGCATCGCGGTATAGGACTGCGATACCGGTTCAAAGACATAATCCGGCGCGCCGACCGTGATGCCGCCGCTCCCGGTTCGCCGTAAGTGATCAATCGCCGGGAGCAGGAGATTCTCCTCCACGACGATGCTGACGGCGTACCAGCCGGTTTCGAGCGCGGTGATCACCGGGCCGGTGCGCGTGTCTGGCCCCATCGGCGACTTCGGGAAGACCGGCGCCACTGTCGGGCCAAGTGTGCCCGCAGTGGAGACCTGTTGGATGACATGCGCCGCCACCTCAGCGGCACTCTCGCCACGCACATTCGCGGTCACTGTCCGGTACCGCTTGCTGCGTAAATGCGCCTCCGCGAACTCCATGATGTGGCGAAGATGCTCCCGTTTCGCGGCCGACGCGCGCAATTCGCGGCGATTGCCAATCAGGCACGCCTGCGTTTCCATAATCGTGCCGCCATCCACTTCCTTGAGGCGGTTATCGCGGAGCGTCGTCCCGGTCTCCGTTCGGTCGGCGACGATGTCCGCGGTATCAATCGCCGGTGCCGCTTCCAATCCTCCCTCCCCTTCGATCACGACGAAATACGTCACGCCATGCGCGAAGAGGAAGTCCTTGACGAGGTTCGGAGAGTCCGTGATGACGCGGAGCGTCCGGCCGCGCGCCCGGAAATCCGCCGCTAAGTCCGCCAGGTCGGCAATCGTCGTCACATCAACCCATGCCTCCGGCACTTCGATCACGAAGCGGCAGCGGCTGAAACCGAGGTCCGGCATCAGCACGAGAATTGCATCGTTGTCATCCTGATGCTCCGCGACGAAATCAAGTCCGGTGATACCAACATCCGCCAAGCCCGACTCGACCTTCGTCACGATGTCTGCCGCGCGTTGAAAGAGCACGGAAGCATGCGGAATCCCCCGCAATGACCCGACATACTGGCGCGAATTCGGTCGCCGGACGGGAAAGCCGACGCGCTCAAAAAAGAGGCGCGTCCCTTCCTCGATGCGTCCTTTGCTGGGGAGCGCGATCCGCAGCGCCTC
>JAICJW010000075.1 GCA_025928215.1 Chloroflexia bacterium
CACCCCGCCCGCCCCGGATGGTGGCGCGGACATGCGCTTCGTCCGGGCCGCCGCCGCCAGCATCGCCGCATCGCTCACCCCCGGCCACCGGACGATCGTCGTGGACAAGAGCACGATGCCGGTCGGCAGCGGCGACATGGTTCACGGCCTCCTCGGCGAGCATGCGCCAGTGGGCGCGACCTTCGCGGTCGTCGCCAACCCGGAGTTCCTGCGCGAGGGAGCGGCGGTCCACGACATGCTGCACCCCGACCGGATCGTCCTCGGCTCGCGAGAGCGCGCGGCGGCGGAGGCAGTCGCCGCTTTGTACAGCGCCTTCGACACGCCGGTGCTCGTCACCGATCTGCGCACGGCGGAGATGATCAAGTACGCCGCCAATGCCTTCCTCGCCACTCGCATCTCGTTCATGAATGAGGTCGCGCAGATCTGCGAGTCGGTCGGCGCCGATGTCCGGGAGGTTGCCGCCGGGATGGGAATGGACCGGCGCATCGGCCCGCACTTCCTCAACGCCGGGATCGGCTTCGGCGGCTCCTGCTTCCCGAAGGACGTGCTGGCGCTGGCGCACATGGGGGAAGGGAGCGGGTGTACCCCCCGCCTCCTGCGCGCGACGCTGGCAATCAACCGCGACGCCCGGCAGCGGTTCGTCGGCAAGATCGCCGCATCGCTCGGCACACTGGAAGGCGCGACGGTCGCCGTCTGGGGCCTCGCCTTCAAGCCCGATACCGACGACTTGCGCGAAGCACCGGCGCTGGAGATTATCCGCACGCTGCAATCCCAAGGGGTGACCGTGCGGGCGTACGATCCGGTAGCGATGGACGCCGCCCGCGCCCTCCTACCCGGCGTGACGATGTGCGGCGATGCGTACGCGGCGGCGGCGGGAGCAGACGCCGTCCTGCTTGTCACGGAGTGGGCAGCGTTCCGCCACATAGACTTTCCACGGCTTCATGCCACGATGCGTCGCCCGGTATTGATGGATGGGCGCAATCTCTACGATGCGGCGGAACTTCGTGCGTTCGGCTTCATTTATGACGGTGTTGGGCTGCCGTCGGTACTCACACCGGCGATAGCGCCAGCGTATCTCCATTGTCAGACCGTATTCCCGACTGAGACGAACGAAGGAACGCCCCCGACCCGGATATATCAGCATCTTGCCGCCGACTGAGGCGAGCCGATGTCAATGTAAGAATGCAATGATCCAACACCTGTAACGTGGTCACCTCGGTGTTGGGGAGCAAGCGGTGAAACCGATCTGTGAAGGTCGGTTTTTCATTGTGTGCGTGTCAGAGGGGCAAATGATAACGAGCAAACGTACATGGGGTCGGACCGACCGGCGCGCTGCGATCGTCGCATCGAAGGCGGGGGCGCGATCACGGGAGACCCGGGTCGTCAAGATTTCGGTCTTTACAATCGCGCAGCGAGTGCAGTATGCCTTCCTCGTCTGCCTCTTCGGCGCATCGGCGGCCCACTTCTGGGTCTGGTGGCTCCAACCGGCGCATCGGGGTAACCCGGCGCTCTACTGGCTCATGACCGGGAGCGTCTTCTATCTCAGCACGATCCTCCCGGGGATGTATACCTTTTTCCTCGGCTGGATGCGCAAGCCACTGCATATCCATGCTCCAAGAGATTATCGAGTCGCGATTATATCCCTGACCGTGCCGGGGAGCGAAAGTTTGGCGATTGTTCGCAGGCAACTCGTTGCGATGACGCAGGTCTCGTACCCCCACGAGAACTGGATCCTCGTTGACAAGATGCATTCGCCCGAGGTTGAGGCGCTCGCGCGGTCCATGGGCGTTCGGTACTTCAGCCGCCACGACCGGGCGACGTGGGGCGAGCTCGTCGAATACTGGAACCAGCCGGAAGCACCGTTCAAGGAGAAGACGAAGGCGGGCAATGTCAACGCCTGGCTGGATGCGATTGATCGGATGGGGATCAGATATGATCTCTTTACCCAACTCGACATTGACCATCTCCCCAAACCGCGCTACCTCGACCGCGTGATCGGCTATTTCGGCGCCCCGAAAATCGCCTATGTGCAGGCGCCGTCCGTGTATGGCAACTTCCAGCACTGGATGTCGCGAGGATCGGCGGAGCAGGAGTTAGTACTCCAGGGGCCGCTCCAGTCGGGTTTCTTCGGCTTCTCGGGCACGCCCTTCATCATCGGTTCCCACTGTACATACCGCATGTCGGCGGTCCGCGAGATCGGGGGCTTCCAGCCGACGCGCGCGGAGGACCATCTCGACACGGTAATTCTCGCATCAAAGGGATACGAGGGAGTCTTCGTCCCGGAGGTGATCGCCCTCGGCGAAGGGCCGGAGACGTTCGAAACCTACATCGGCCAGCAGTTCGCCTGGGCCTACAGCATGATCACGGTGCTGTTTCGCTTCACCCCGCGCTTGATCCGAAACTACACGCCGCGACAGGCGGTGCAGTTCCTGTTCGTGCAGACGTGGTATACGCTGTGGAGCATCGCGATGTGCATGCTGTTCTGCCTGCCAGGCATCGCGCTGCTCGGCAACACCAGCGTCAGCCGTACGACCTTCTGGGATTTCGCTGCGCACAGTTTCCCGCAGGCCCTTATCGCCGGCGTCGTCTGGCTCTGGAGCAAGAAATGGTTCCAGCCGCGCGGCGTTTCCCTGAGTTGGCGCGGGGTCGTCCTGCACATCGCACGCTGGCCGATCGTCCTGTCCGCCCTCGTCCAGGTGCTTCTCAAGGTGAAGAAGCCCTACATGATCACCCGCAAGGGCGTGGACCGGGGGGCGGACAGGCCGTTCTCCCTCGCTCCGTACATTCCCTATTTCGTACTGATCCTCGGGTCAATGGCCACCAGTTGGTATTACCTGGCCTTCACGCGGCATAGCGACGCGCAAGGATATCTGCTCTTCTCGTTCGAAGGGGCGCTGATGGTCTTTTGTGTTTATCTCGTCGTCCTGGTTTGCGATCTCCGCGCGCTCGTCGCCGAAGGCGTGGGGCTCATGCGCGGTGTGCTGCTCCGAGGAAAGGCGTTATCCATCTTCGTGTTCTTTGCGATCCTCCTCGGTGGTACGGGGATCGCCTCGTTCCCGCAAATCGCTGAAGCGATCTCCTTCAACGATCGGGGAGCTGCGCGCTTGATGGAAGTGCCCCCGGTAACTGCCAGTCAAGCGATTACCGCGAATGATGCGGAACCCCCGGCTGCTCGTGTCGCAAGCGACCAAAGCGATACACCAGCATCAACTCGCCCATCTATCGCTGAGGCGACCGCGACCGTGGAGTTACCCGCCAGTGTCTCACCGACCGAGAGAGCGGATGCCCCTCAAGAGACCGCCACGGCGGCTCCCACGGCGCGCCCGCAATCGCTGGTCGAGAGAAATCCCCCGGTGGCCGTTCCCGACGCACCATTACCGGTTGTCGAGTTGCCCACAGATCATCTGGCCTTCGGTGTCTATGACGTCCAGACTCACGCGTTCGATGCGCGGCCGTTGGATATCAGTCATGATTTCATCTCCTGGGACAAGCCGAACGACCTCTCGCGGTTTATTGTCGCATCGCGCATGAAGCAGCGTTTCCCACTCGTCACCATCGAACCCTGGACGACCGCTTCGAATGATGGGCACAATCTTCTCGCCGATACCGCAAATGGCGCCAACGATGCAGTGATTCGAGCGGACGCACAAGCGATCAAAGCGCAAGCGCCGCAGGTTATTATCGTGCGCTTCGCACACGAAATGGAATTGACCGACAACTATCCGTGGGCGATCGCAAATCCAAGCCTCTATATCCAGGCGTATCGCCATTACGTTGACCTGTTTCGCGCTGAAGGGGCAACAAATGTGCTCTGGATGTGGTCGCCGGCGGGGAACGGTGATGCGCCTCGCTTCTATCCGGGCGACGCATACGTTGACTCAGTCGGACTGACCATCCTCTCGAACAAGGAATGGGATCTCTCGGTTGGGGCGACAGATGCTCTCTCGTTCGATGAGCTTTTTGGGGTGAAGTACCGGACCGTCGAGCGATTCGGGAAGCCGATCTTCATCGCGGAGTTCGGGGTAGCGAACAACGCCGATAGTCGCCAGGCGGCATGGTTGCAGAATGCGTATGCATCGTTCGCCCACTACCCGCTCCTGCGCGGTGTCGTGTATTTCAATTCGATGAATGCGCCGAACTCATGGACGGGAACGATTCCCGATTTCCGGCTGCCAGAAACGATCCTCTGGCCCGAAAATACGATCCTCGCGGCCGAACCGCGACGGCGAGGACCACAATAGCGCGGCGCATACGAATGCGAAACGCCAGGCGCCATTTCGCGCTGTCCCGCCCCTCCTGAGCTGCGTCGGCAGGCAAGGATTACGCGTCGCGGAAGGCTTGCAATGAGGTCAGAGAGGTGTTCACACGCCAGTCGGCAATGGGTAAGTTGCGCGAATCAACGGTCGTCCAGTTGTCATCAAACCAGACGATGGCTTTGAGATTGGGGAAGGCGCCCGGCATCGCGGTGTAGAGGTCGGTGATCCACTGTGCCTTGCTCCCGCCTGCTTCGACGCTCGACACCTCAGGGAGCATCACCGGTGCGGCCGGGTTCAGCGCCTGGAAGAGCTGGTACGTGTGAGCCATGATCTGCTGCGGGGAGAGCCAGCCGCCCCAGTCGAACTGGGTGCCGCCGTTGTAAATGTCGACGCCGAACCAGTCTACGTAGGCGTTGCCGGGATAGATGGCGGCGAAGGGGACGAGGCCATTATCGGGATTGGGAGACCAGACCCATTGCACATTCGTCGCGCCGGCGCGGGCGAAGCGATCATGGACGTAGCGCCAGGCGGCGACGAGGTCGGGGGCGGTGTTGCCGTTGACGCCGTAGGCCCACGGGTAGCCCTGGTAGTTCATCTCATGGAAGAGGCGGAGATAGACCGGCTTGCCGTAGGCCTTGAGTCCAGTCGCCCAGGAGTCGATGTACGAATCGAAGGCGCCGGAGGGAATGTTCGCGAGATGCGCGGGATCGAGGCCGTTGACGACGCCCCACGCCTCCCAGGTAATCAGGGGAATCCCGCCACGCGCCGCCACCGTTGCGAGCGCGTTCGTGTCGAGGGCAGATGTATAGATACCGTTATCATATCCCCAGGGTTGATACCATGAAACGATACTCATCCGATGCCCGGTCATCGTCTCAAACTGGCTGAGCTTCGTCGTATCCTGAGGCGCACCGGGGATATATGCCCCCATGGCGATTGACTGCTTCGGCGGAATGGTAGGCATAACCGTCGGGCTGGGCGTAGTTCTGACGCCCATCGGGGGAGACGGGGGAGACGATGCCACTGATGGCGGCGGCGGAACGGTAGGCATCACCGTCGGGCTGGCCGTGGTTCTGACGCCCACCGGCCCTACCCGTGGGGACGATAGCGGTGTTGGCGACACCGTCCCCGCATCCTCTGCCGAGGTAGGAGAGGCTGCAACGGATGAAAAAGGTATCGAGCTTGTCGGCGGCATTGGCACAGGTCCCTCAGCATATGTTGTCAAAGCGAAGCTGACGACACTCAAGACAACTGTACCCACAATTGCCGCTCGAAGCGAGACGCTATGCCCGCCCAATCGCTGACCAGATCTCGTCCTTCGGCCCTTCAGCAGCCGTGATTGATTAATCTGACGCTCCCGGAACGGCGAGTGCCCCGACGGATTGCGACGAAGCCATCGGACACCCATGATCTTCCCCCTATGCTCAACGTCCGCTGAACGTCCCACAGCGTTAAATGCGTGCTAATGCATCATTCGCCTTCAGCAAGATGATACTACCGGGTCAATGTAGCCTATAACTGTACGTTCGTCAAGCGTCAATAGTAATCTACAAGCGTACGTGCATTCTGGCGCGTAGAAGACGGCACCTTTTCAATGGACTCCATCTTCTCGTCCTCCGGGCACGATTCGTGCGGGATGAAGCGCGAAGAATAGATCGCCGCACGAGAGGAGCGCAATATGCCGGAGAAGAACGAGACGACCGCGACGAGGGAGCAACTGGTGCGGGGTTTGCAGGAAGACCTGGCCCGCGAGTACAAGGCGATCATCCAGTACGTGATCTTCAGCCAGAAACTCGATGGCGCGCGCTACATGGACATCGCCGAGGAGTTAGCGGTGCATGCCCATGAAGAGCTGGATCACGCGCTGGCGGTGGCGAAGCAACTCGATTATTTCGGGGAATATCCCGTCCATCAGCCGAAGCCGGTTCAGGTATCGGAAGAGAACGAGGATATGCTCTGGTTCGACTTGCAGGCCGAGGATGAGACGGTCGCCAACTACCGGCAACGCATCCGGCAGGCGCAGGATTTGGAGGAGTACGCACTGGCCGAGGTGTTGCAGGGGATCGTGCAGCAGGAGCAGGATCATCAGATTGATCTCGCGACCGCCCTCAGCGTCGTCCCCGACCCCCGGAAGCGGCAAGGGCAGGGACCGGGCACCGCAAAAAAATCCTGAATCCGTAATGGGGAGTAGCACAGAGAACATAGAGGCCACAGAGGGCTCAGAGAAAAATCTGTTTCTCTTCTCCGTGATCTCTGTGGCTTCTGTGGCCTCTGTGCTGAATTCTTCGGCGGTTAAACCATTTTCTCTACCTGCCCGGTAGATGTGCCGAGATAGGTAAGCATCGCCGCGCCGGTCTTGATGCCCTTATAGAAGCGCTCGATCTCCATGTTCTCGTTTGGGGCGTGGTTCGATTCGTCCGCATTGGCGTACGGGACGCCGAAGGCGGGGATGCCGAGCGTTTTCGTGAAGACGTAATCGGGCAGGCTGCCGCCCATCGCGGGGACGAGGAAGGGTTCCTCTTCCTGCGCCGCCGCGATTCCCCGACGGATCGGCTCGGTGTAGGGTGAATCGAGCCGCGTCTTCGAGGGATCCATTGAGCCTTGCCGGATCAGTTCGACACTGGGCGCGTGTGCGCGGATATGCGCCTCCACTTTGGCGAAGATCTCGTCGGCGGTCTGGGACTCGACGAGCCGGATATCGCACTTCGCGAAGGCCTCGTGCGGCAGGACGGTCTTCGAGCCGGGGCCGCCGTAGCCGCCGTGCAGCCCGTTGATCGTGAAGGTCGGCCACGACGAAAGCCGCTCGTAGAAGCCGCGCTCCAGCGGCTGGTCGAACTCCTCCACGTTGAGGGATCGTTTGACGGCCGCGATGTCTACCGGCAGATTCGCCAGTGTCTCCTTCTCCAGCGGTGTTGGCGCGTCTACGTTGTCGTAGAAGCCATCAATCGTCACGATGCCCCGGTCATTCTTCATCGTCGCGAGCAACTGCACAAGCGTCCAGATCGGGTTCGGCGCGACGCCGCCCCAGTTGCCGGAGTGCAAGTCGCGGTTCGTGCCGCGCGCCCGCAGTTCGAAACTGAGGACGCCGCGCACGCCGAAGCGGAGGCGTGTGCGACCATCCGCGTCCACCGGGCCATCGCTGGTGATGACGAGGTCCGCCTGCAATGCATCGCGATGCTCGCGGGCAAACACGGGCATCTGCGGGCTGCCGATCTCCTCTTCCCCTTCGAGCAACACCTTAACATTGCACGGCAGCGCGCCCCGGCAGGCGAGCAGCGATTCGAGCGCCAGAATCTGCGCGAAGTGCTGCCCCTTGTTGTCGCCCACGCCGCGCGCATAGAGCCGCCCGTCGCGGATTGTCGGCTCGAAGGGGGGCGAGAGCCATTCTTCCAGCGGATCGGGCGGCTGAACATCGTAATGACCGTAGAGGATCACCGTCGGCGCGCCCGGTACGTCGTTCCGCTCGGCGAGTACCATCGGCCATCCGGCGGTCGGAATGATCCGCGCTGCCAGCCCGATCCGGTTCATCACGTCCGCGATGTACGCCGCAACTTCCGCGATTCCCAGCCCATGCGCGCTGATACTCGGCATGCGCAGGTACGCAATCAGGCGATCGAGGAACTCCTGCCGGTGTTCGTCAACATATGCGAAAACATCGCTCAGATCAGGCGCATTCCGCGACGACATTCCCACCTCCAAAACGAAGCGATAAGCAATACGCAATATGGGACCGGGATCGAGTATAGCATTCAGTTCTCACTCCTCAGTCCTCGCTACCGGTAATTCCTCAAAGAGAAGCATGTTGTCGTCGGCGGCGAGGCGGTTATTGCGCTCAAAACCGCAGCCGAGGCAGCGATGAACGATCATCGGCTCGCCATTGGGGCGGGTGAAGCGCGCGATCGGGGCCATCTTCGCGCCGCAGTCGCTGGCGCGGTCGCCGGGGCGGCCACCGTCTACATGGCGGGAATAGAGGCAGAGTGGGCAGTGATTTCGGTGCTTGCCGCCGCTGATCGTCGGCCCGATGAAGGCGCGGCAGTGGACGCACTTAAAGGACTCGCGCCCCTCGCGCACCGCGCGGGTCGGGCCGCGCCGCGCCGATAGACGCTCTTTGCGGCGTTCGCGATGCTTCGCAGGGGAGCGCGCGGCTACCGTCTCGTCATCATCTTCATCGTCATACATGGAAATGCGTTGCTCGCGTCTCGTTCGATCGGGCAGGAGGGCGCCCACGAAGCGCGCCCACACCGGGTACTTCCGGCAGTATGGAACGCCATATCAGGCCTGTCAAACGGACACCTTCCCTCACATCCAGACACTCCGCAATCCCCTTCACGGCGTTGAGAAGAGGGTTACGGAGCACAGCAGAGGACAGGGCCGGAAGGGTCGCTTACTGGAGGGCGCGGCTGCCGAGTTCGCGGAACGGCGCGGTAGCCGGTGCATGGCGCAAGGCCGCTTCCTGCTCCTCGGCGATCCGTGTCTCTTCGCTCTGGATGGAGTCAATATCGCGCCGCATAACGTAGAAGCGATCGCTCGTGTCATCCCGAACGGATTCAACCGTGCCCGCGTACATCCAGCGATAGATCGTCGGGCGTGCGACGCCCAGTTGATCCGCCGCCGCGCCGATGCTCATCAGGTCGGCGCGATCCACGCTGCGCCACTTCGCCTGCGAGAGCATCTTGCCGAGCGGTTCCGTCCAGAACGGATGCTGCACCTCGTAGGTGTCCGCACCGGCGGGCCAGAGGAGCAAATCGAGGATCGCCCGGACGGACTGGAAGACCTGCTCGGCGGGCACCCGCTCCTCGCCCCGCGCGATGCGCGCGAGGCGCTGCAAATCCTGCCCCAGGGGGCCGGAGCGCAACTGCTCCAACGATACCGTCTCCGGCGCGCTGCCGGTCAGATGCCGGTGGTAGCGATGCAACTGGCTATGAATCAGCCGCAATGTCTGGTCAATGATTGGCTCGTAGTCGGTAGGCATCGTATGTTCCTTCGTATGTATATACCGCGCCCAACTGCCGCATCCTCAATACGGACAACTCGTACGTTACGTATTGTACGTTCACGGACGCGCTATGTCAAGTGGCGGGAAGCTCCTACCCCCGACGATAGGGCAACAGCCGCCGCTCGACTTCATCCATAAGGAAATTGAGCAGGACGCCGAGCAGGGCGGCAGCGATCAGGCCCGCGTACATCTGCTCGATATCGAGGATTTGCCACGAGAGCCAGATGCGCGTACCGATGCCGTGGCCGCCGGGAATGACGAACTCACTGCCGACGGCGACGATCAGCGAAAAGCCGAGCGCGAGCCGCGCCCCGGTGAGGACGAGCGGCAGCGCACCGGGCAGGGCGACGGTGCGGATTACCTGCCAGCGCGACGCCCCGAAAGCATGCGCGACATCGAGGTGCAGCCGGTCAATCGCCAGCACGCCCGCCATCGCGTTCAAGAGGACGAAGAAGAAACTGCTCGCGACGATCATCGCCACCTTGCTCTGCTCGCCCAGGCCGAAAATGACGAGGAAGAGCGGCAGAATGGCGATCTTCGGGATCGCGTAGACCAGCGATGTGATCGGCAGCAGCACCGCCCGCAATGTTCCCGACAGCCCCATCATAAGGCCGACCGCGGCGGCGGGGATGAAGCCGATCACGAAGCCGATCACGACGCGCTGCGTCGTCGCCAGCACATCGAGCGGCAACTCACCGGAAAGTGTATGCCGCTTCAATGCGCCGAAGATCGCCGTTGGCGGTGGGAAAAAGACCGCGTTGAGTAGCCCCGAACGCGCCGCGATCTCCCAGAGCACGAGTAGCAGCACGGGCGAAAGAAACGCGAGCAGGCGCTCTCGACGAGGAGTGAGGACTGCGGGTGCCCTTTGGGCGGCATGAGGACTGAGCATGCCACGACCCGTTCGCTGTTTTTGCGGGGCGGCTGATACTGAGTTGTCTATCATCTGCTGATCGTTCATTGCTACGGCCTTCTTCCCAGCCTCAGTCCTCAGTCCGCAGTCCTTGTTCCAACGTCTCCCAGATCCGGGTCGCGGCGGCACGAAAGGCGAGGCTTTCACGGTCGGCGTAGCGGGTGCGCGGGCGGGGCAGATCAATCGATAGGTCAAGAATAATCCGGCCGGGTCGCGCGCTCATCACGCAGACGCGATCCCCCATCGCCACCGCCTCATCCACGCTATGCGTGACGAAGAGAACCGTCGTGCCGCTCCCCTGCCAAAGTGCCACCAGTTGATCCTGCATACGGATGCGTGTCTGCTCGTCCAAACTGCCGAACGGCTCGTCCATCAGGAGCACATCGGGGCTGATGGCGAGCGCGCGGGCGATGTTGACGCGCTGCTGCATGCCGCCGGAGAGCGTGTGCGGATATGCGCGGGCGAACCGCTCCAACCCGACACGGCGCAGTTGCGCGAGGGCAGCCTCCCGCCGCCGCGCGGTCGTCATCCCCGCCAGTTGCAGGCCGTATGCCACATTGTCTATCGCTGTCAGCCAAGGAAAAAGCGACTGCCCCTGAAAGACCGTCGCCACCCGCCCGGCGAGTTGCGCCGTCCCACGTGTGGGCCGCGCCAGGCCCGCGAGGATGCGTAGCAACGAGGTCTTCCCGCAGCCGCTCGGCCCGACGAGGCAGACGAACTCCCCCGGCTGCACGGCGAGATTAACCCCCGCCAGCGCCGGGAGCATGCTGAACTGCTGCGTCACGTCCGTGACGATGATCGAGGCCGGGAGGGGCGGTGGCTCCTCCGGCGTGACCACCCCCACGGAGGTTGTTCCTACCCGCTTGTTACTCATTACGTGTATGGCCCCAACTTCTTCACCGCGGCATCGGCGAAGGAGGTATCAATCTGCGTGCGCATATCGAGCGGCGTCGTGTAGGTCAGGCCGCCGCGCTGGAAATAGAACTGCTGCATCGTCTGAAGGTCATCAATCTTGAATTGGCCGTTCGGGTCAAAGGTCGGGGCGTTGGAGCGCTTGGCGACATCGGCGGGGACTTTCGTGTACTTCTCGACGATGGTAGCGATGGCGTCCGTCTTGAAGGCATTGCCTTGCAAATCGCGGCACGCCTTGATGTAGGCGTTCATGAAGCCCTGCGCCGGACCCTTCTTCTGCTGGGCGAACGTTGTGTTGTAAAGCACAATCGTCGGGAAGAAGCCGCTGATGAAATCATCGGAGAGTACGACGATCTGCCCCTTGTCCTTCGCCTGCGTGACGACCGGCTCGCCGAGCATCGCGGCGCTGATCGCGCCATTTTCCAGAGCGGCGGGGACATCCGAGAAAGCAACGTTCTCCACCTGCACATCGCTCAGTTTCAAGCCACCTTTTTCGAGGGCGCGCGCCAGCCAGTACTCGGTCGCGGACCCGGCGGCGTTGATTGAGACCTTCTTCCCCTTAAGATCGGCGACGCTCTTGATCTGGCCGCTATCGTACGCCTTCTTGCTTACCACAAGCGGCGTCGTCACCGGCGGCGCCTCGCTGTGCAGGGGCGCGACGACCGTGATGCCGATCTTCTTCGCCAGTGCATTGAAGGTGGCAACGCCCAACCCGCCAAGCCCGACATCGAAGTTACCCGTCGCGGTCTGCGTGATGACATCCGTGCCGCCCGCCAGCGGGGCGAGTTGAATGTCGAGGTTTTCCGCCTTGAAATATCCCTTCTCGATGCCGACATAGAGCGGGGCGTCAATCATCACGGGGATGTAGCCGACCGTGAGTTTCGTGGGAGCATCGGCGGATTTGCTGCCGCCGCACGCCGTGAGAACTAGCGTGGCGGCCAGTATACTGACAAGACCCCCCCTCAATCGTCGCATCGTCCATCGCTCCTGCTGCACCGCAAAGAGAAGCGCCGTTGCTTCCTCACCATAGTATACCGCGCATACCGTGGAGAGGGGCCGGGGATGAGGTTCTCCGTTTCAGAACCAATCCAGTGCGCGAATCGTCACTGAAGGAGCATGGCATGGGCGGGGTGGACACTGCGTGGCGGGCCGTTGGATGGGAACACCCCGGCGGTTGGGAGCAACGCCGACGGACGGTTAGAAGTCTTCTCGGGCGGCGAGGGGCAGAACGGCACGGAACTCTGGCACATCTGGCAGACCGCGCCGAACGGCTGGAGCGCGTGGAACAGCCTCGGTGGCGAACCGGCGAATAGCGCCGGGATCGGCCACAAAGCGGACGGCAGCCTCACAATCTTCGTCGAGGGGCGCACGATTAACGGGCCCGCATCCCCTCTGGGAGCGATAGCGGCACAGCAAAGAGCAAAATAAGGGGGTGGTTCACGAGCCGCCCCCTTATTTGCTGCCACCTGCCTGTTTGTTACGCGAAGCGCTCCTCCTTAAAGGGGTCGGCGTCATTGTGATAGCCGTACTTCTCCCAGAAACCGAGGCGGTCTTCGGGTAGCAATTCGATGCCGCGCACCCATTTCGCGCTCTTCCAGGCGTACTTCTTCGGCACGACGAGGCGCAGGGGCCAGCCATGTGCCGGGGAGAGGTCATCCCCGTTGTTGCGCCATGCGAAGAGGCAATCGTCGTCCGTGAAGACCGTGAGGGGCATGTTCGTCGTGTAGCCGCCATCGCACTTAACGAGGACGAACGTCGCCTCCGGCTTGACCTGTACGTGCGACAGCACTTCCTTCGTGCTGACGCCCTCCCAATGGTTGTCGAACGTGCTCCAGCGGGTAACGCAGTGCATATCCGCCGTGATCTCGGTGTGCGGCAGGGCGCGGAACGCGTCATATTGCCACGTCATAGGTTCCTCGACCAGGCCACCGACCGTGAAATCCCACCGGAACGGATCGTATCGTGGGATGCCGCCGTAATGGAGGACGGGCCATTTATCGGTCACTGTTTGGCCGGGCGGCAGACGGTCGCCATATGCGGCACGATTCGCGCGTCCGGTCGTGAGGGCTTTGAAAATCATCGGGGGATTCTCCTGCATGTCGGGCGATTCGCGGATCGCGCTCAGTGCGGAGCGCGAACACTCGACGAGTGTATCATCAGTTCCTTACTGTTGCATTACCGTTCGGAGTTCGCTGCTTGCATTCCCGTTGGCGCTGTAGTAGAAGGTTCCACCGGAGAGGATGAGGCCCAGAACCGCACGCTCCTTCCAGCGTCTCACCTACGAACGGGAACGCATTCCTCCCGCCACCTCTCACTCGCTCTGTCGTATTACCGACTGTTTGGGGGACTCCACGCCCGTGATGAATGACCCACGCCGAAACCCACGACACGCCGACGCGCACACGTCGCCTTCCGCCGCCCGGGATGACGAGGACGACGCGATGACGACCGAGCCGGAAGACGCGCCCGA
>JAICJW010000058.1 GCA_025928215.1 Chloroflexia bacterium
ATTCTGCATGTAAACGGGCCGGAAATCCCGCAGGAAGGTCGTGCCGGGGATCGGCACGCAGCCAAGCCGCTTGATGCGGTCAAAGACGGCGATATCGGTGATGAATTCGCAGTGCTCGATGCGGTGGCGGGTATTCGGGCGGGGGTTCGCTTCTGATGCTTCTTCGTAGCAATCGAGCAGCAGGTCAATCGCCGCGTCACCGATCGCGTGGGCGCAGCATTGCCAGCCGAGGTCGTGCGCCCGCTTGAATTTCGTCTTGAAGGCGTTGGGCGTCTGCATCCAGAGGCCGACATTCTCCGCCTCTCCGACGTACGGATGATGCATCCGCGCCGTCCGCCCGCCGATCGAGCCATCAATGAAGAGTTTGGCGGGGCCGATGCGCAGCCGCGTATCCCCGAACCCGGTGCGGATGCCGGTCGCCGCGAAGCCGTCGAGCATCTCATCCACCATTATCATCAGATACGTGCGCAGGCCGCCCGTGCCCCGGTCATGGAGCGCCTGATACGCCGCCATCTCCTCCACGCGATGGATACCCGCCTCGGCGACGCTCGTCACGCCGGCCGCGTGATACAAGGCGGCGGCATGATCGAGCGCCTCCACGATCTCCTCGGCGGATGGCTGCTGGATGACATCGGTGACAAAATGCATCGCCGCCTCACGCAGAACGCCGGTCGGCTCGCCGTGCTCGTCGCGGTCAATGACGCCGCCTTCGGGATCGTTCGTCGCCGCAGAGACGCCCGCGCGCGCCAGCGCCGCCGTGTTCGCGACGGCGATATGCCCGCATGCCCGGACGACAAAGACGGGATGCTGCGGCGCGGCAAGATCGAGGTCCGCGCGATTCGGGTGGCGGCGCTCGGCGAAGCGCGCGTCGTCGTAGCCACGGGCGCGAATCCACCGGTCCGGCGGCTGCGATTCCGCCCGCTCGCGAATCTTCGCCACGAGTTGAGCGATGCTGTTCGTCGCCTCCGGCCGCGCATTGACTGCCGCCGCCGCGAAACCGACATACATCGGGTGGCAGTGGGCGTCATTGAAGGCGGCGATCGCGGTGCGGCCGCGCAGGTCAATCACCTCAGTATCGGCCCGGCGTTCGGCCAGCGCATCCTCGTTCGAGCCGACGGCGGCGATGATGCCATCGCGAATCGCCACCGCCTCCGCGATGGGAGTCGCGGGGTCAGAGGTGATCAAGTGTCCATTGGTGAGAATCACGTTTCCAGCCACGGCATGCTGCTCCCTTCGCGATTGCCCGGCGCCACAGCCGGGGTGCGATTGTACCGCACCGAGAGGAGAACACGGAGAGAGGGGAATTGCATTGTCTGACGGCGGGCGATGCGATCACTCTATCAGCAAGCGCCGCAACTCGACGACTTGATCGCGAAGGAGGGCGGCCTTCTCGAATTCGAGATTCTTGGCCGCCGCTTTCATCTGCGCCTCAAGGTCCTTCACCATCCGCGTCAGTTCTTCCTTCGGCACGTCGGCGATCACGCCATCCTCAGTAACGAGGCCCTTTTCTTCCGCGACGGCTCTCACCCGGTCGGTGAGATCGCGGATCTCCTTCGTGATGCCGCGCGGCGTGATACCGTGCTCGATGTTGTACGCTTCCTGGATGGCACGGCGGCGCACCGTCTCCGAAATCGCGAACTTCATCGAGTCCGTCTCGCGGTCCGCATACATGATGACGAGGCCTTCCACATGGCGGGCGGCGCGACCGCTGACCTGAATCAGCGAGCGATTCGAGCGCAGGAAGCCCTCTTTGTCCGCGTCGAGGATGGCGACGAGCGAGACTTCCGGCAGGTCCAGCCCCTCCCGCAGCAGGTTGATGCCGACGATCACGTCATAGACGCCGAGGCGGAGCGACCGCAGGATGTCCACCCGTTCCAGCGTCTCGATGTCGTGGTGGAGATACTGCGTCTTGATGCCCATCTCCTTCAGGTAATCGGTCAGGTCCTCGGCCATCCGTTTGGTGAGCGTCGTGATCAGGGCGCGCTGCCCCTTGCTGACCCGGATGCGCACCTCTTCGAGCAGATCGTCAATCTGGCCGTCGGTCGGGCGGACGGAGATGATCGGATCGAGCAGCCCCGTCGGGCGAATGACTTGCTCCACGACCTGCGCGCCGCACTCCTTCGTGTGGATGATCTCGTAGTCGGCGGGCGTGGCGGAGACATAGACGGCCTGATTGACATGCCGTTCGAACTCGTCGAACGTCAGCGGGCGGTTGTCGAGCGCACTCGGCAGGCGGAAGCCGAACTGCACCAGTTGCTCCTTGCGCGAGCGGTCACCGCCGTACATGCCGCGCACCTGCGGCAAGGAAATGTGCGACTCGTCCACGATCAGCAGGTAGTCGTCCGGGAAGTAGTCGAGCAGCGTCCACGGTTGATCGCCCGCGCCGCGCCGGGCGAGGTGGCGGCTGTAGTTCTCGATGCCGGCGCAGTAGCCGACCTCGGAGAGCATTTCGAGATCGTACATCGTCCGCTGTTTGATGCGCTGCGCTTCGAGCAGTTTCCCTTGCTGCTCAAACAATTTGACCTGCGCCTGCATCTCCTCCTCGATGTCCCGCATCGCCGCCTGCAACTTCTCCTGGCTCGTCACAAAGTGCTTGGCGGGGTAGATGTCCACCGCGTTGTGCTCGCCCAATACCTCGCCCGTCAGTGGGTCCACCGAGACGATACGCTCGACCTCGTCGCCCCACAGTTCGATCCTGAGCGCGATCTCCTCATACGCGGGGAAGACTTCCAGTGTGTCGCCGCGCACGCGGAAGGTGCCGCGCACGAGCGTCGCGTCGTTGCGCTCGTACTGCACATCCACGAGGTGTCGCAGGACGCGCTCGCGCCGAATGCTGCCTCCCTTACGGAAGGAGACGACCGTCTTGCCGTACTCCTCCGGCGCGCCGATGCCGTAGATGCAGGAGACCGACGCGACGATCACGACATCCCGCCGCTCGAAGAGGGAGCGCGTCGCGGCGTGGCGGAGGCGGTCAATCTCCTCATTGACCTCGGATTCCTTCTCGATGTAGGTGTCCGTCCGGGCGATATACGCTTCCGGCTGGTAATAGTCATAGTAGGAGACGAAGTACTCGACGGCGTTGTTCGGGAAGAACTCCTTGAACTCACTGTAGAGTTGCGCGGCGAGCGTCTTATTGTGCGCGAGGACGAGCGTCGGCTTCTGAACGCGCTCGATTACCTTCGCCATCGTGTATGTCTTGCCGCTGCCCGTCACGCCGAGCAGCGTCTGATGCCGGAAGCCTTCCTGAATCCCGCGTGACAATTTTTCGATCGCGGTTGGCTGGTCGCCCGTCGGCTCGAAGGCGGAGACGACGCTAAACTGCGTATCAATTACCGGGGCAGGCCGGACCCACTCCTGCGGCTCCTCGATCTGTGTTTCGATGCGTTCTGCCATCGGCGATGACCCTCCTGTGTGACCCCGGGATGAAGCGCGGTTACGCGTGTGCGTATCCCCGATTATACCAGAACGGGCGTACCAAAACGAGGGTTTGCCTACTCCCTTGCCCCTCCCGAAACGGGAAGGGTCTGGGGTTAGGCTCGTACAGCGGGGAGGGTGACGGTGAAGGCGCTGCCGACGCCGGGGGCGCTTGTCAGGGCGATCGTGCCGCTCATCAGTTCGACCAGTTGCTTGGTGAGGGCGAGGCCGAGGCCGGTGCCTTGCTGCGTGCGCGCATAGCCGGACTCGACCTGCTGAAAGGCCTCGAAGACGATGGTCTGGTGCTCCGGGGCGATGCCGACGCCGGTATCCTCAACGGTGATCGCGACCGTCTCCGGGCCGATGCGGCGGGCAGTGAGCGTGATCGCGCCGCCCGGCGGCGTGAACTTGTGCGCGTTCGAGAGGAGATTGAGCAGTATCTGACGCAACCGGTCGCGATCGGCGATCACGTCCGGCAGGCCCTCCGGGAGTGCGAGGGAGAAGCGCTGCTCCTTCGCGGCGATCAGCGGCGCGAGCATCCGCTCGATCACCGCGATTTCCGGAGCGAGCGGGAAGGCGATCCGGTCGAGCGTCTGGTGGCCCGCCTCGATGCGCGCGACATCGAGGATATTATTTACCATCATCAGGAGATGCTGGCCGCTCTCCAGGATGTCCTGAAACGCCAGTTCCTGCTCATCCTCGGTGAGGATGACCTGATCGGCGAGCAATTGAGCGAAGCCGATGATCGCATTGAGGGGAGTACGTAACTCGTGGCTGACATTGGCGAGAAAGGCGCTCTTATGCCGGTTCGCGGCGATGAGTGCGGCATTCTGCTCCTGCAACTGCGCGGTGAAGAGCGCCCGCTCCATGCTCGCGGCAGCCTGCCGCGCGAAGAGCCGGGCGCGAGCGAACTCTTCCTCCGTATAGGCGGATGACTCCCGGCGGATGAAAGTCAGCGCGCCGGTGGCCCGGCCCGCGACGATGAGCGGAAGCACCATAATATGCTCGCGCGCCGTGGCATGATTCTCATCGAAGAAGAAGACTGAGCGCGCATCGTCCTGGGAGTCATTGACCAACAGCGGTTCCCGCTGCTGCACGGCCCAACCGGTCAATCCCTCGCCCACCGCGAGAGAGACGGCTAACGGTTCAACGGCACCATCCCGGAGGAAGACGAGGCAATGCAATTTGCCATCCTCTGGATCGAGCCGCCAGAGAGTTGTGCGCGAATTCGGCAGGATCGCTACCGACTCCTCGGCAATGGTGCGCGCCATTGCGATGAGCGGATTCTCCTGATCCCTGCTCTCATATGCGGCGAATCGCTCGCTCACATGGAGGAGCGCCTGCAACCCCCGCGCCTGTTCCTGCGCCGCCGCATAGCGCCGCGCATTGGTGACCGCGATCGCCACCTGGGGCGCGAAGAGTTTGAGCAGATAGAGATCGTCCGGCGTGAATGCGTCCGTACCCTGCCGCGCGAGGTAAAACGAACCGACGGGCTGATCGGCGATTAGCGGCACAATCAGCCCGCTGCGATGCCGTTCGTGGTGATCGGGATGATCGGCAGGGAGGTACAGGTCCTGCCGCCACCGTGGGGCGAGCAAATCATCAATGAGGAACGATTCCCCCGTGCGATAAGCGCGACCGGTCAGGCTGCCGTGAACCGTCCGCTCCTGACCGAGCAGCCGCGCCATATACTCCGGCTCGCCGCGAATGCAGACGATCTTCAGCACATCACGGCCAGGCACATCGAGCGCAACCGATGCCCGCTCGGACGGAACCAGCCGGCCAATCGCGGTGAGAATCCGGTCGAGGAGCGCATCGAGATCGAGCGAGGCGGCAACGGCGGCGCTCGTTTCGAGCAGGGTCGCCATCGCAGCCGCCTGCCGCTCCGCAGAGAGCGCTGTAACCTGCGGCGGGACGATACGCTGTTCAGTCCGTTCTATCATGCGCCTGCCCATATTTCTGACTGTTTGCAACAATGAATACGGTATCAGACGGGCGCGGGAAACGCAAAACCAGTAGCCAGTAGCCAGTAGTCAGCAGTCAGAAGGGATTCGACCTCTCTGACTACTGACTACCGACTACCAACTACTGGCTACTGAGAATTGACATCACCCATGCGCGGGGGTACGATTTCGGCTGCCTCGCACGATGACGGGCGTAGATTGTATGGGATAAGGTAGCGCGCACATGGTGTTCATTTTCAATATTCTTTCCTTCCTCTTGCTCGCCATGCAGTTCGCGATCATCGGCCGGGCGCTCTTCTCGTGGTTCGATCCGACAGGGCGCACGCCGATCGGTGCGATCCTCATTAAGATCACCGATCCGATCATCGTGCCGATTCGCCGCGTGCTGCCGTCGGCAGGCTTTATGGATTTTTCCCCGCTCGTTGCCCTGCTGATTATCTTCATCCTCCAGAAGCTTCTCAGCAGCACATTCCCGACCTAAGGGCGGTCTCATACCGCGAGATTGGGGAGGCGAGTCTCCGATTGACGCGGCGATCATTTATGCAGTGCAATAGCACGCAATTCTCTATACATTTCTCTTGACGATGATCCGATGCCTCGATACCATACCGGGGTTCTTCGTGTGTTCAAGGAGATGGCCACCGTCTTTACCACCGTTTTCCTGTGCGAGAGTCGAAGGGCGACGCATCGCTTGAGGGAAAGAAAGGGGAGTCGCAATGTCCATGAAGCCGGTATCCATCAGTCGGCGCCAGCTTCTCGCGCTCACCGCGAGCATGGCGGGTGGGGCAATCCTCACCGCCTGCGGCGGGGGAGCCGCGCCGACGGCCACGACCGCCGCTTCCAGCGCTTCCAGCGCGCCGGCGACTGCCCTTGCCAATACGCCGGTCACCGCCGGTGGGACACCGCTGAGCACCTTCGCGACCGCCGTTCCCGCGTCAGTCGTTTCTTCTCCACCGCAGGCGGTGGGGACAGCGGTCGCGGGATCCCCGGCGGCCGGCGGCACCCCGCAGGCCGCTGTCCAGGGTGGGACATTGCACCTTGCGGTGGGGAGCGAACCCGACGCGCTCGATCCCGCCAAGACCATTCAGGCGAACGCGGACACATTTAACGATAATCTCTACGACCGTCTCGTCTTCATCGGCCCGGACCGGTTGCCCCACCCGTGGCTCTCGGAGAAATGGGACATCTCTCCGGACGGCAAACAGATCACCTTCACCATCCGTCAGGGGATCAAGTTCCACGATGGGACGAACCTCGACGGGGCTGCGGTGAAGTTCTCCTTCGATCGCATCCTTGATCCCGCGACGGCCTCGCCTGCGAAGGCCCAGATGGGCACGCTCCAATCCGTTGACCTCGTTGATCCCGTCACCGTCCGCTTCAACTTCAGCGCGCCTTATGCGCCCTTCTTCACCAATATCTCGCTCGGCTACGGCGGCATCACCTCGCCCACCGCCGTCAAGAAATTCGGAGACAGCTACGGTCACAACCCGGTCGGGTCCGGCCCCTTCAAATTGAAAGAATGGGTCGCCGGGCAGCAGATTACCCTTGAGCGAAACCCGGATTACAAGAATCTCCGCACGGATGGGAAGAACACCGGCGCGGCGTATCTCGACGCGCTCCAATTCAAGATCATCGCCGACCCGGCGACCCAACTGGCGGCGTTGCAGAGCGGCGAACTGGACGTCATCGCGGTTGATGTGCAGCAGGTTGATAAGATCAAGAGTGACCCCAAATACCAGATCGTCATCTGGAAAGACGCGACGGACATGAACTTCATCGAATACGCGAACAAGGCGCCGTTCACGGACCTCGCGGTTCGGCAAGCGATCGCCTACTCCATTGACCGCGATTCGATCGTCAAGAGTGCGTGGAACGGCTACGCGACCGCCAATCTCAACCCGCAGCCGGTCGGCGTGGCGGGGTGGGACGCGGCACTTGGGCAGCAATACGGCTATCCCTATAACCTCGACAAAGCGAAGAAAGTCCTCGCGGACGGCGGCTATACGGCGGGGCCAAACGGGGTGTTGCAGAAGAACGGCACGCCGCTCGCTTTCACCATGCTCGTCTACTCGCCCAATCCTCCCGGTAATACGGCGTCGCAGATTATCCAGGCGACGTTGCAGTCTATCGGGGTCAAAATGGACATCCAGAATATAGATTTTGGCTCTGAGACGCCGCTGCTGAACGCCGGGAAGTTCGACGTGGATTACATGCGCTGGACATGGCCCGATCCCGTGATCGAGAGCCTGCTCTTCAAGACACCCGGCTGGACGAAGCAACTGAGTGATCCCGATCTGGATAAACTGCTCACCGTGGCGGACACGACCCTCGATCCTGAGAAGCGCGTCGCCGCCAATCATGCGGTGCAACAGTATATTCTCCAGAAGGCGTATATTGCCCCGATCTCGACGGACTGGATCATCCGGGCGGCACGCGCGAACGTCAAAGGGTATCAGTGGGATGCGATTGGGTACGCGCGATTTATCGAAGTTTCGCTGGCGAAGTAGCGATCGTGATCGCTTATATCACCCGACGCCTCCTGCTGCTCATCCCGATCTGGTTCGGGGTCCTCACGCTCGTCTTCCTGATGCGCGTGCTGGTTCCCGGCGATCCCGTTGACATCATGTTCTTTGGGCAGCAGAGTGACCCGGTCGTCAAACAGGCGGTCCGGCACGAGCTGGGGCTGGATCGCCCGCTCTACGTCCAATACGGGAAGTATATCTGGGGTGTCGTGCATGGCGACCTCGGCACCTCAATCACGACGCGCCGCCCGGTCGTGGCGGAGATCAAGAATCGGTATCCCAACACCCTCGTCCTGACGCTCGCCAGCCTGACCGTGGCGATCATCATCGGTTTCGCGGCGGGGATCCTGGCGGCGGTCTATAAGGATTCGCTCATTGACACGGCCTCAACGGTGCTCTCGCTCGCCGGCCTCTCGATGCCGGGATTCTGGCTCGGTTTACTCCTCATCTACATCTTCGCCGTGAACCTCCACTGGTTCCCCGTTCTCGGCTCGATGTCTCCGAGGGGGATGATCCTGCCCTCGGTCACGCTCGGGTTCATTGCGTCGGCAGTGCTGGCGCGGATCGTCCGCTCCAGCATGCTGGAAGTCCTGAACGAGGACTACATCCGCACCGCGCGCGCGAAGGGGATTAAAGAGTCAACGGTCATCATCCAGCACGCATGGACGAATGCGCTGATCCCGATCGTGACAATCGTCGGCCTCCAATTCGGTGGCCTGCTCTCCGGAGCGTTCGTCATTGAGTATGTATTCGCCTGGCACGGAGTCGGCGAACTCGCCGTGCAGGCGTTGCAGAAGCGCGATTTCCCGCTGATCCAGGGGATCATTCTGGTGGTCTCGACCACCTATGTCCTCGTCAATCTCCTGGTTGATGTGTTGTACGCGAGGATTGATCCCCGGATCGCCTACCAGTAGAGAACAAGGTGCGTTCATATGGCACAGGTCCAGGAAACGACGCAGGATATTCCCGTATCATCGCTCGCCGGACGGCAATGGCGTCAGCGTTCCGGCGCGCTCGGCTTTGCGCGCGCCCTGCTCGGGACGGGGCCTGGGAGGATCGGCGGCATGATTATCCTGCTCCTCATCTGCACCGCCATCTTCGCGCCGGCGATCGCCCCCTACGATCCGATTAAAATTGACGTTCCGCACCGGCTCACCGCTCCCTCGGCGCAGCACCTGTTCGGTGCGGACGACATCGGCCGCGACGTGTTCAGCCGCGTCGTTTACGGATCCCGGATCAGTCTGCGCGTCGGCGTCGTTTCGGTCGCCATTGCGCTCGCGTTCGGGGTCACGCTTGGTATGATCGCCGGGTTCTACGGCGGCGGCGTGGACACGATTATCATGCGCTTCATTGACATCCTGCTCGCCTTCCCCGGTTTCTTGCTCGCGCTGGCGATCGTCGCGATGCTCGGCCCGAGCCTGACGAACGCGATGATCGCCGTCGGCATCGGGGAAGCGTCCGGGTTCGCGCGGCTCGTGCGCGGCTCCGTTCTGTCGGTCAAGGAGAAGGACTACGTCACCGCCGCACAGGTCGTCGGCGCGTCAAACATGCGCATTATGCGGACGGCGGTACTGCCGAACGTGCTCGCGCCAATCGTCATCCTCACGACGCTGCTCTTCCCGGTCGCGATCCTCGCCGCCGCCAGCCTCTCGTTCCTCGGCCTCGGCGCGCAGCCGCCATCGCCCGAGTGGGGTTCGATGCTTGTCGCCGGGCGGACATTCATCACCACCGCACCGTGGTTGATCAATTTCCCTGGGCTGGCGATTTTCATTACGGTGCTCGGCTTCAATCTCTTCGGGAACGCCATGCGGGATGCGATGGATCCGCGTTTGCGGCAGCGCTAATGAATCGGCTATCAGAGAGGAAACAGACTGGTATGGGTCAGATGAACCAGGATTTGTTGCGCGACGCTGCCACATACGCCGATCAATGGGTCGCGTACCAGCAGGAACGTCGTGAAGTGCCCGGCGTCGTGGTCGCCATCCGCTCCGACGACAGACTGCTCCTCTGCAAGGGGTACGGCCATGCCGACCTCGAACGGCGAACTCCGATGACACCCGAACACATCTTCCGCATCGCGTCCCACTCCAAGACATTCACGGCCACCGCGATCATGCAGTTGGTGGAGGCGGGGAAGCTTCGTCTGGACGATCCGCTGGCGGGTTCTATCCCCTGGCTGCGGGATCAGATCGGGCTAGCAGGAGTAACGATCCGTCAGGCGCTCAACCACACAACGGGCATCGTGCGTAACGGGGATGATGCGGATTATTGGCAGTTGGACCAGCCGTTCCCCGACAACGACGAGCTGCGCCGCCTCGTGGAGCATGGTGGCGCCGTCCTTGATGCGAACACGTCCTTCAAGTATTCCAACATCGCGTACGCGCTCCTCGGTCTCGTGATCGAGGCGGTCAGCGGAGCGCCATACGACGCGTACGTCAAGCGGCGGATCATCGAGCCGCTCGGATTGGACGATACAGGCCCGGATACCGATGCGCACTGCCGCGCGCGCCTGGCGACAGGGTATACCGCGCGCCGGTTCGGTTTGCCCCACCGACCGCTCCCGGACGTTTCGACGGGCGCCCTCGCCTCGGCGACGGGATTCTATTCCACTGTGGGGGATCTCTGCCGCTACGCGGCGGGGCACTTCTTCGGCGACGAAACGTTGTTGAGCGACGCGTCCAAGCGAGAAATGCAGCAGCCGTATTGGAAGGTTGCCCAGGCTGATATGCATTACGGGTTGGGGTTTGCGATCCATGAGATCGGCGGGCGCCGGTTCATCGGTCACGGGGGCGGTTTCCCCGGGCATGCTACGATGACGCTCTTCGATCCGCGCGATCGCCTCGTTGTCGTGGTGCTCACCAATGAGGTCGGCGGGCCTGCCGCGATCCTCGCGCACGGTATCCTGACGACCATCGCGTTTGCCTTGCGGCAAAACACCGCGCCGGAAGGGTCGGCCATTTCGTACGAAACCTTCACGGGACGCTTTGCGAATATCTGGGGCGTCACCGACATCGCCGCCTTTGGCGATGCCCTGGTCGCGCTGCATCCGGAGGCTGATGATCCGGTGAAGATGATAACGACGTTGGCAGTCGAGAATGAGCAGACGCTCCGCACTATGGAAACAAATGGCATGGCGGCACCGGGAGAGCAGGTGCGCTATATCCGCGATGCCGCAGGCCATGTGGAGAAGGTCATCATGGGGGGCACGAGCGCCTACCCGATAGCGATCTACCGCGAGCGGCCAATCGGCGGCTGACAATCAGGGCCGCGAAGAAAAGGCCGGGGGCTACTGCGCCCCGGCCTCTGATCTCTCTGGTGGAGCAGGCTTCAGCCTGTCGTCCCGGATTTGCTGGCTGAAGCCAGCTCCTCCGATATTCGTGCAATCCAGCAAACCGCAGCGTGACAAACGACTAGCGGCGGGAGTAGCCCTTGCGCGTGGTGCCGACCTTGATCGGGGCGGCGCCCGTGCCACTAACAGCCATCGCGTCGTCATCATCCATGTCCACGACGCTCTTGCTGGCCGTCGGTTTCGGGTCAATGACGATGCTCTTCGCGGCGAGCGCATGCACCGGCTCGTCGTCCGCGACGCTCTTCACGTTGCCACCGGCAGTCTTCGTCCCCTCACCGACCTCGTCATCGTCTCGCGTGGCCTTCTTGAAGTCGCGGATACTCGATCCGAGCGCGCTACCGAGGCCGGAGAGTTTTCCGGGGCCGAAAATGAGCAGAATGATCGCCAGCACGATCAACAAATGCCAGGGCTGCAAGAGGTCTCGCATAAACACAGTTTGCTCTCCTTTGTACCACCTGTGCCTGAGACGGAACTGTCCGTCAAGCACCTTCCAGTATATCACACCACTCGCGCGTATTCTCACCTTGCTCGCCTAGCCTTCACTCTATCACCACTGGGGCAGCGCATGCAAGATGACGTACACTACTATACACACTACGGATGAGCCGGGTATCTCGGTTCACTCTCCCGCGGGCACTCGTCGCGCGGAAGGCGGGAAATGATAGCGCACGGAAAGGAGCATTCTATGTCCGAAACCTCGCGGATTCCGACAGCGGCGGCGGCGGAGTTTCGCCCGCCGGTGGCGGTCAATGAGCCGGTCAAGAACTACGCGCCCGGTTCGCCGGAGCGGCACTCTCTGACGCAAAAACTGCGCGAACTCTCCGGCCAGCGGCTGGAAATCCCCCTCGTCATCGGCGGCGCGGCAGTGCGAACGGGCACAACGAAGCAGGCCGTCATGCCGCACCGGCACGCGCATGTGCTTGCGGATGTCCACCAGGGCGGTGCAACGGAAGTGACGGCGGCGATCCATGCCGCCGGCGAGGCGTGGGAAACGTGGTCACGCTGGCCGTGGTGGGAGCGCGCGGCGGTCTTTTTGCGCGCGGCGGACCTTCTCTCGGGGCCGTGGCGGGACACCGTCAATGCCGCGACGATGCTCGGCCAGTCGAAGACCGCGCACCAGGCGGAGATTGACGCGGCGGCGGAACTGATTGATTTCTGGCGCTTCAACGTCAGCTACATCCCACAGATCTATGCGGAGCAGCCGCTCTCGTCGGCGGGTGTCTGGAACCGGCTCGAATACCGCCCGCTGGAGGGGTTCGTCTTCGCCGTGACGCCATTCAACTTCACCTCCATCGCGGGCAACCTGCCGAGTTCCGTCGCCATGATGGGCAATACCGTCGTCTGGAAACCCGCCTCGACCGCGATGTACGCCGCGCATTTCCTGATGGCGTTGTTCCAAGCGGCGGGGCTGCCTGATGGCGTCATTAATCTCGTCTATGGCCCCGGCGGTACGGTGGGCGATACGGCGCTCGACCATCCCGATCTCGCGGGCGTCCACTTCACCGGCTCGACGCCCGTTTTTCAGCAAATGTGGCGGGAGATCGGCGCGAATATCGGCGGCTACCGAAATTATCCGCGCGTCGTCGGCGAGACGGGCGGCAAGAACTTCATCATCGCCCACCCGAGCGCGGATGTTCCGGCGCTGACGACGGCGATCGCGCGCGGCGCCTTTGAGTATCAGGGGCAGAAGTGTTCGGCGGCCTCGCGCGTCTTCGTGGCGGAGAGCCTCTGGCCCGCGCTCCGCGACCAACTCGGCGCGGAAATTGCGACGATCAAGATGGGTGACATCACCGACTACGGCAACTTCATGGGCGCGGTAATTGACCGCAACGCCTGGGAGACGCACCGCAACGCGATTGCCCTTGCGGAGTCCGATCCCCAGACCGAGGTGCTGTTCGGCGGCGAGACGGACGATAGCGAGGGCTATTTCGTCCAGCCAACGGTGATCGTGACGAAGAATCTCGACTTCCCGCTCCTGCACGACGAGTTGTTCGGCCCGATTGTCACGGTTTACGTCTATCCCGACAGCGAGTATGCCGAGATGTTGCACGCGATTGATCGGATGAGCAAGTACGGCCTCACGGGGTCGGTCTTCGCGCGGGATCGCGCCGCGATTGCCGAGGCGGAGGCCGTTCTGCGGCACGCGGCGGGGAACTTCTATATCAACGACAAGCCGACCGGCGCGGTCGTCGGGCAGCAGCCATTCGGCGGTGCGCGCGCCTCCGGCACGAACGACAAGGCGGGATCAATGTGGAACCTCATCCGTTGGGTCAGCCCCCGCGCCGTCAAAGAAACCTTCGTCCCCGCAACGGACTACCGCTACCCGTTCCTGCAATCGGAGTGAAGTGGGGAAACGGGGTATGAACCGCAGAGACGCAGAGGAATAATACGAGAAAGAGGAAAAAGAAGGGACACAATCACCTTCTCTTCTCCTCTCCCTCTCTGCGTCCTCTGGGTCGCTGCGGTTCATTCGGTTTCATCTCGTTATTGGTATCGCGGAGAGGAGTGAGCGCGGATGGGTATTCCGGGGAAGGTGATTATCACGGCGGCGATCACGGGCGGCGTGCATGTGCCCTCCCAATCGCCCTTTCTGCCAATCACGCCGGATCAGATCGTGGACGAATGCGTGCGGGCGGGGGAGGCGGGCGCGGCGGTCGCGCATATCCATGTGCGTGATCCGGAGAACGGTCGGCCCGTCCCCAGTATGGCACTCTTCCGCGATGTCGCCGAGCGGGTGAAGGCGCGGTCGGACATCGTCCTCTGCACGACGACGGGCGGCGCGCCGGGGATGAGCCACGAGGAGCGCGTCGGCGTGGTGCGGGAACTCTCGCCCGAACTCGCCTCCTGCAATATGGGTTCGATGAATTTCTCCCTCGCCCCGCTCGCGGAGCGCATCAAGGATTACCAGAACGATTGGGAGAAGCCGTTTCTGGAGCAGACGGAGGACAACATCTTCGCCAACACCTTCAAGAGCATGCGCTACTTTCTCGAAACGATGAACGCGCAGGGGACGCGGCCCGAACTGGAAGTCTACGACGCGGGAATGGTGAACAACGCCGCGTTCATGATGCAGGCGGGCGTGCTACAGCGGCCTGTCTATATCCAGTTCGTGCTCGGCATCCTCGGTGGCCTGCCTGCGACGGTGGAGAACCTCGTCCTTCTCTACAATCAGGCGCGGCTGCTGCTCGGCGAGTTCGAGTGGTCGGTAGCGGCGGCAGGGCGCTTCCAGTTCCCGATTGGCGTCGCGGCGCTGGCGATGGGCGGCAATGTGCGTGTCGGTCTGGAAGACAATGTCTATCTCAACAAGGGGCAACTGGCGAAGAGCAACGCTGAGCAGGTAGCGAAGATGGCGCGCATCGTCCGCGAACTGAGCATCGAACCCGCCACGCCCGGCGAAGCCCGCCACATCCTGCACCTCAAAGGCCTCAGTGAAGTGACGTTCTAGAGCCTGTTATGAACTGTGGGTCGTCGCGGTAGACTGATGTGTATGAACACCAAGCGCAAGC
>JAICJW010000492.1 GCA_025928215.1 Chloroflexia bacterium
ACGGATGATGGTGTTGGCATGACGGCGGACGATGTGCGCCTCGCCGTCGAGCCGCATGCGACCAGCAAGGTCGCCGCCCTCGCCGATCTCCAGAACATCACGACCCTCGGTTTTCGCGGCGAGGCGCTGGCGAGCATCGCCGCCGTCTCGCGATTCACGCTTCTCTCCCGGCCGCTCGGCAGCCACGAGGGATTTGAGATTCAGATAGACGGCGGCCGGCCGGTCACCGAGCGGGCACGCGGTTGCCCCGAGGGAACGGCCGTGACGGTGCGCGACCTCTTTCAGCATGTCCCGGCGCGATTGAAATTTCTCCGGTCGGTCGGCACCGAAACCGCCTTCATCACTCGCGCCGTGCATGCCTATGCGCTCGCGCGGCCGGACGTGCGCTTCGAATTGGTTGGCGATGGCCGCACCGCGTTCCGCACCGCCGGGGATGGTGACCTGCGCGCCGCAATCGGGCAAATCTTCGGCCACGACGCCGGATCATCGATGCTGGCGTTGCCGGAGCATGACGGATCAGTCGAAACACCGGCGACGATCGCCGGATACGTCGCCCATCCGTCGCACGACCGGGCGGACCGGACGCAGATCCTCTTCTTTGTCAATCACCGCTGGGTGCAGCATCGGAGCATGACCTTCGCGCTCGAGGAGGCGTACCACAGCCTCCTGATGGTCGGGCGGCACCCGTCGGCGGTCGTCTCGCTTGCCGTGCCGCCCCATCTCGTTGATGTCAATGTCCACCCGACGAAGCAGGAAGTGCGCTTCGTCCAGGACCGTGACATCACCCGGATGCTTGGTGCGACCGTGCGCGCGGCGCTGCTCGGCAATGCGACGGCGGCGGCTGTCCCGCTCGTGAGCCTTCCGTCGGTTTTCTCATCTGGTATGCGCGACTTTTCGCGAACAACGTCAGCGTTTCCGGCATCGGGATCGCACGCATCGAGCAATGCATCCTCCCCGTGGAGTGATATGGCGCGGCGAACGGAACCTGTGGACGTTACGGGTTCCGCGCCGGAGCGCGCGATGCGCCCGACGGCAGTCGCCTTGCCGGAGGCCGCGCGCCTGCGGGTCGTTGGGCAGGTCGTGAACACCTACATCATCGCCGAAGACGCGACGGGGATGTACCTGATTGACCAACACGCGGCGCACGAGCGCGTCATGCTCGAAAGGATGCGGGCACGGCTGCGGGAGGGCGCGTCGGATACACAATGGCTGCTCGCGCCGCGCTCCTGCACTTTTCCAGCAGCGGTGCAGCAGGTCCTCGAAACGCATGCCGAGGATTTGGCGCGGCTCGGGTACGTCATTGAGCCGTTCGGCGATGGAACGTGGTTACTGCGCGGCGTGCCGGCGGCGATGCGCGGTCAGCATGAGACCGATCCGGTCGCCGCGATCGAGGCGGCGCTGGCGGAACTCGGCGCGGGGCGAACGGGGGACGATCCATTCGAGCGGCTGGCGGCGCTCCTCGCGTGCCATAATGCGATCCGCGCCGGGCAACCATTATCTGACCCGGAGATGCGCGCCCTGATCCGCCAACTGGAGGGCGTCGAGACGCCGGGCCACTGCGCGCACGGCAGGCCGACGATGCTCCATATCAGTCAACACGATCTCGAACGCGAGTTTTCGCGCCGGTAAGAGGAACACAATTGAGCCGCGCCGCCTTGCCCGCGCTGCGCTACACTACGAGGGTGATGAAAACGTCGGCCAATGCACAATCCGGTTCGATGGCGCTGCCGGTCGAAGCGCATCGCGTCGTTGCGGGGCGGCGCGGCGCCGGGCATGCGCTTGGGCGGCTCGCGCGGTCGCCGTGGCTGCTCGTGCCAATCGCCCTGATCGCACTTCTGCTCCGGCTGAACGGCCTTAAGTGGGATGGCGGCTATCACCTCCACCCGGACGAGCGATTCATCACGATCGTCATCACGGACCGTATCCTGCCCGACTGGCCGCCGAACTGGCATATGATCCTCGACCCCGACCATAGCCCGCTGAATCCCCGCTCGAACGATCCCGCAACCGGCCAGCCGCGCGACTTCGCCTATGGCAGCCTGCCGCTCTACGTCACGAAGGCGGTCGCCGGGACGATGCAGGCGGTCACCGGCACCGCATGGACGGATTACGACCACGTCTACCTCGTCGGTCGCGTCCTGTCGGCGCTGCTCGACATTGGCACGCTGCTCCTCGTCTACGCCCTTGCGCGGCGGTATGGGCGCGCCTACGCGAACCTCGCCGCCGCGTTGCTCGCCGTCTGCGTCCTCCAGATTCAACTGGCGCACTTCTTCGCGACGGATACCTGGGTGACCTTCTTCGCGACTGCCGCCGTACTCGCCTTCGTGCGGGCGGCGGAGCGACAGCAGACCAGGGATTTCGTGATCGCGGGCGCCCTTGTCGGCGCGGGGGTGGCGTCGAAGGCATCGGTCGCCTTCCTCGTCTTTCCCGCCCTCGCGGCGCTCGCGATTGCGTCGGTGCGTGCGCACCGAGCGGCCGGTAGCGACAAGGATGCTCCCTCGCCCTGGCTCCGCACGCTCTTTCTCGCGCTGACCACCTTCTGGGCGGCATTCATCACCTTTGCGATCTCCGAGCCGTACGCCCTCTTTCGCTTGCGGACGTACCTCGACGCGGTCGGGACACAGGCCCGCCTCGTCCGGGGCGACCTCGATTACCCATACACCCGGCAATACGTCGGGACGGGTCTCCTCTATCATCTCAGGAATCTCGTCCTCTGGGGCATGGGGCCAGCACTCGGCCTGCTCGTGATCGCTGGCCTCGTCTGGACTTGTGTGCGCGCGTACCGGCGCCGCGCGGTCGTGGATCTCGTGCTGCTCGCGTGGGTCGTGCCGTATTTGCTGTTCACGATTCCGCAGTCGGTCAAGTTCATGCGCTATCTCCAGCCCGTCTA
>JAICJW010000052.1 GCA_025928215.1 Chloroflexia bacterium
AGAGACGTTTGTAGTTGTAGGTGCCTGTGTCTTGATTAAGGTTCTGCTTAATATTCCGTTTCTCCAGCTGCTGTTCATCGTCTTCACCGGCGTGTTAGTAGCGGCCCGCGACGTTGCCATCGTTGCGTACTGTGGCGGTAAATGAGGCTTTGCGGCGGCCGAGCACACGATTCGGCTCAATACTGAGCGCGCTTTCCGTAAAGGGGAGGATTGTGAAGAGGGCGTCCGCTGTGCCAAACTCCTGCGGGCGCTCGCGCGAACGGGCGATGATCGTCACCGGGTATTCGCCCGCGAACCAGGCCGGACTCCGCTGGGTGCGGACGGTCATTTCGATCGGGGCCGACATGCCGGGGTTCAGTTGAATCTCTTCGTCCGTACCGCTGAGCCAACCCCGCGGCATTCCCTCAATGCTGAGGCGGAAGTGATCAACGGTGGTGCCGAGGTTGGCGAGCGTTCCTTTGATCGTCGCCGATTGCCCGGGGGCGATTGACAGGCGCTCGCCTTCGGTAAGGACGATGCGGATCCGGCCGGGTTCCGGTGCCGGCTGCTGATACTGCTCCGGCTCCGGCAATAACCCGAATCCGTTCATCGTGCCATCAGTGGGGAGCATCATCGTCTCCGGGGAAGGCACTTCGAGACGGAGCCAGTAGGCGCTAATCTTGATCGCGTCGCCCGGCTGCCACACTTGCGGGGTGAATGGCGCAAGGGGAACATCGCGGTAGATCGTGCCATACGTGGACCCCAGATCCGTGACCGTCACGCGCTGACCGTCCCAGTCCAGGCGCATGTGATGATGCGAGACTTCAACACCATTGAGGATGACATCGTTGTCGTTGCCGCTGCCGATCGTCACTCCCCGCCCGGTTACTTCCACGCTCTGGTATACCTGCCCGATGTGATCGAGGACGGACAATCGCGGGGCACGCGAGCCACCCGTAAAGGGCGATTGTGCCGGGGGAATAGCCTGCTGCGGGGGAGCGCCCCAACCCGGCGGCGCGCTCGGTTGCGGCGGCATATTCCAGCCCTGCGACGGATTCGACGGTGGCGGAACGTTCCAGCCCGGCGGCGAACTCGGCGGCGCGGCCGGTGCGGAGAAGGCAGTCGTGTATGCCGGTTGGACGACCGGCGCGCGTCGCTCCTCGATGTACGTCGGAAACGTCCCGGATGCAAGCCCCGGTAATGGCCGGAGATTCAGCAACACCGTTTGCAACGCCGTGAGGAGTTCACTGGCCGATGTAAAGCGGTTTTGCGGCCGCTTGTCGAGGCAGCGCAGGATGATATTGCCGAGTTGTGGGGGGAGATCCGGGCGAACCATCAGCGGCAGTGGCGGCTCGACGGACGTATGCTTGTACGCGGCATCGCTGAGCGTCTTGATTTCAAACGGCAGATAACCCGTGGCGACTTCATAAAGGACGACGCCCAATGAGTAAATGTCGCTGCGCTCATCAGGGTCCGTGCCCTGGAACTGTTCGGGTGACATGTAGGTCGGCGTTCCGAGGAGCTGGCCGCTCGCGGTCGAGAAGGCATCCTGCGCCAGCCGCGCCAGGCCAAAATCGGTGAGTTTGAGGATGTCGCTGCGATCGGTCCCGTTGCCCGTCTCCTGCGCGCGCAGGAGCATGTTATCCGGCTTGATGTCCCGGTGGATGATCCCGTGCTGATGCGCGTAACTGAGCGCGCTCGCCGCCTGACACATCAGATCAATTCCCAGCGCGAGCGAGCGTTGATCCGGGTTACTCCCCCATTGCTGCAAGACGCGTCGAATCGAGCCGGAGGAAATCAGTTCCATGACGAGATAGAGAAGCCCGTCGTCGCGCTTGCCGAAATCGAAAATGCTCACGATATTCTGGTGATCAAGCCCCGCGACCGCCTTCGCCTCGTGCGCGAACCGCTCGCTGAAACCCGGCTCCGCCGTAAATTGCGGATGGGGCACCTTAATGGCGACGGATCGGTTGAGTAGCATGTGCGTGCCACGGAAAACCGTTGCCATACCGCCGGTACCGAGTAGCGCTTCGATGCGATAGTTGCCGATCATCTCGCCGATTAGGTCACTCATGCAGTCCTCTCAGTGAGATGAAAGCCAATATGCGCGGGTTTGTGGGCAAGCACGAGTTGCTCGATCAGGTCGCGATCGCCCTTGCTGTCGGGTGGAAGGGTCACGGAGATATCAATCACGAACGGGGTGTTCGGGAGTTCAGTAATGCGCGGCACATATCCCGTACAGACCTCGATGATCCGTTCGAGGCCGTAGCGTGTGCCGCGCCATCGGTAGAGATCAATCACTTCGGCGAGAAAGCGTCGCTTGCGCCCCTCCGGCCAGTGGATCGTTTCGGAGAGGTCCAACCACGACGCCATCCACGACAGGACCGGCTCCGGGCAGGTGCGCGGGTCGAAGTACATCGGGATGTGATCCTGCCGCTGTTCCAGTGGTTCCCAGATGGATTCGAAGATGAGCAGGAACCGTTCGAAAAACTCATTCTCCTGGAAGATCACTGGCAAGTGGGGGAGGATCGTGCTTGGCCGGTCACGCGAGTAGCGCGGCTGATACGCGACGCGTGGCTCAATCGGCGTCGGCGCGCTCGCGGACGCATCGAGCACATACGCCGGTTGTTCCATCTCGACGAGCAGCGCGTGCTCCGTATCGAACCGCTGATCCGGGACCTGATAGATCATCGAAAAGGGGCCGATCTGAAAGACATCCCCGATCGCCAGCAGGGTCGGCTGATTGGGGAGGAGGCGCACCCCTCGCAAGTAGGTGCCATTGGAACTGCCGAGGTCAATGAGCACCGGCTGCGGCCCGTTGATATGAATCTCGGCATGGTGGCGGGAAACGAGCTGATGCGCGAGGGGCAGAGTATTGTCCGGCCCCCGGCCAATCGTAATTACCTGCGCATTCAGCGGGGCAACCTGAAGCAGCTCTTTCCCCAGTTGCACATTGATATGTCCGAAGTTTGCGGTCACCTGATACTCACAGTCATCATGCGTCAGCGCACGGTAATCGTATGCGTTCCCGAACAAATGAGGCCGTATTTAGGGACGGTGAGACGCGCGGGTACGGGCTGGTAGTTCGTGTCGCTGCCCGTATCATTGACGCCGATTCGGACATTTTCGACGAACTCCACGAAGGGAACGCGCTGCAGGAGCGCGGAAATCTCGGATGGATGCAGATCGCGCCCGAATGGCCAGCCATCACCGGACGGGCCGCCGATATACGGGTTCAGGAAGCGATACAGCGCCTCTTCGGCCTGGCGCTGCACTGCCTGAATGAGGCTCGGTTCACTGCGCGCGGCGACGTGCAGCGTCGTCTGAACCGAAATCCAGAGATAGACAGGTTGGCGGACATCGAGGGTCGTACCCAGCATGCGCCGCTCATTGAGGTACGAGACGACCGCGCTACGGGACTCGGCGGAGAGATTTAAGCTCGCAGGCGCGATTTGACCGTCGGAGTGATTCGTCTCAGGCAGGACAACGACGACGACCTGACCTGGTTTTGGATCGTCCGGCCCTCCGGGCAGCGTGCCCGGCGCAATGCAGCAGGCCCGCGTGATCCCCGGCACCTGGCAGGCAAGATACTCGTAATCGTCCGCTGTCACGGCGCGGGTGCGCGATCGCAGCAATTGGGGGGCGCGGATCTTCGCGCGATCCAGGCTCTCACCATCTTGCCCACCGAGGGAAGGCGACCAGTTCGTGACGCGGGCGACATATGGGATGGATGACTTCAGAACGGTGAGTGTGTGCGCGGGCACATTCCCAATCGTTCCACCGCCAAACTGATAGCGGTGAAAACGCAAGCCGCTGCCACGTGGCGGCACCGCGCCGAACCGGTACACGGAGCCATCCGGTTGCACGAGCGAGGGACCGAAGGTGAGGGTGCCATCCATGCTGTCGAGCGTGAAATGGTTATCCTGCGCATCGGATTCTGAGAAGTCTTCCACTTCAGCCCACTGCTGCTCGACGCCGTCCGGTGTCTCGACGATGAGATAATCCTCGTTGGGATTGCGCGCGAGCAGCGGTTGATTGAGCAGGGTGAAGGATTGACCGGGTGTGCCGTCACTCTTGCCCAGGTGTTCATCACGCACGGTGATGGCATGACGCACGGTCGTCGAACCACCGCGTGCCTCGACGCGGACGCGTTCTAGGTCCGGGGAGACCCGGTAGGCATTTGCGCCCCCTTGAGCATCGGTGAGATAGCAACGCAGCCAGTAGCCTTGCATGCGTTGAAATTCCCCCTCAGCCATCGCGGGCGCGCGCAGAATAATCTCCCCCGAGCGGTTGAAGCCACCGGTACCGTCGTGCTCGATGATACAGGGTGCCCAAAGCCCTTGCGGACCCTGCCAGACTTGCCATTCATACGGCGGATGGTCGGGGTCGATACCCGCGCCACCGGCAAGCTCGCAGGCGACGACCACCGCGAGCACGTGGTGACTGAGGTCCTTATCCACGGCGATATAGAATGCGTCTCCGGGGGAGGGTTGCGCCGGGAAGATCGCGATGCGTTGGCCGGGGAGACCGAGTTGCCGCATATCGTGCTGCACCCACGATTCCGCCGTGCTCGATGAGCGACCGCGCGTGAATAGCCCCCGGACATCGGGCGGGCGGATCGTCAGGTCCTTCTCCGTCGTGAAGATGATCGCCGGTGTCGTCTCGGTGCGGACGGTGGCGACCTCCGTGTCGGCGGGAATGATAATCTCGCCCGGTTGTGGGGCGGAGAGATAGAAGGTCACGTCCGCATGCGCCGCGCGCGGTGGCCCCAGCTTGAGGCCGATGAGGTCCAGAAAGTGGACGTACATCTTGTCCGGGATCTGATTGACGCGATAGAGCAACATATCGGTCATCCAGGCGAACAACTCGATCATCGCGACGCCGGGATCGCTGACATTATGGTCGGTCCACTCGGGGCAGAATTGCGGGATGAGCAACTTCGCTTCATCAACGATATCCTGAAACCGGCGGTCGTCGAGTTTTGCGGTTGGCAATGGCATTCTTTTTGGTCCTTATGACGCGGCGGCGGACTCGCCGGGGATGCGGTAGAACGGGAAGACTAACGCCCGGCTGTCATGCGTTGCCTTGATTTCGTAGCGAATTTCGATCTGGAGCATATTCGGATTCAATGGATCGGGGTTCGCGACAACGCCGTGGAGGCGGATGCGCGGCTCCCACATGCCGAGCGCCTCCTCGACGTAATACGCGGCCAGGCCGGCCGTCGTCGCATTGTTCGGCGCGAAGATCAGGTCATGCAGCCGGGAACCGAACTCAGGGCGCATGACACGCTGCCCTTTGGGCGTGAGCAGGATCATGTAAATCGCCTCTTCGACATCGCGCTCCTGCCGTGCGAGAGCGATCCGGCCGCGCGGATTAACAGTGACGGGGAATGCCCACCCCGATCCAACGATGTCGCCCACAATCCCCGCCCTTTCTAGCCGCCGATGAGGACGGTACTGACCGCGACCACTTTACCATTGGGGAGATCAACGGGATCATTGCAGGTCATCGCTGTATCCCCCGCGCGCGCGGCGGGTTTGCCACCGATCAGGACCGTCGCGCTGCCCATGATGATTTGCCCCTTGTTCGTCGGTGGCTTCTGAAATGGTCCGCCCGCCGGAATATGCGGGGGCACATTGTCCGCTGTGCTGCCGAGAACCGCCGCCGCCATGCCCATGATCTGCACCGTGTTCACGCAGCCACCCGTGATGATACCGGTGAATGGACTGGGCAGCGGCGTTGGCACCGGCGACGGGACGGAGGGAATCATCACGATATGAATATCCACGCCGACGACGTGATCGCCCATTTTTGCAGCCGGCTTCCCCACCCTTTTCCCCCTCTCAACTCCGCGATACTTCCCATGTGCCGGTCGTCAGTTAATCTTTACAATACCGCCCTTAATTTCAACCTCGGCATCGGCATTGATCTTGACCTGTACGCCTTTCACCGACACGCCCGTTTGGCCCTCAAGGTTGACGTTCATCCCGGAGATCTTCACATCACCGGTGGCCGACATCTTCAGGTCGCCCGTGGCCTTCACAATAATATCCTTCTTCGACTCAATCGTAATCGAGGTATCCTTCGCGCTGATCGTGATCGTGTCACCTTTACTGTCTTTGATCGTGATGCCGCCGGCGCTCTCCTTGTCGTCGAAGGTGATGACGTGACCCCCACTCGACTGGATGACGCGTGCCGCGACCTTTGACGAATCAAGGTCCACCTGCGACGGGGGGGTATCCTGGCCATTCCATAATCCGCCGAGCACAAAGGGGAAGTTGATGTCGCCACGCTCGAAGCCAACGATCACTTCGTCGTTCACGTCCGGCAGGAATTGAATGCCCCGCGTCGCCCCGGCGCCCGGCGCGGCGACTCTCGCCCACCCCGTCGCGGCATCATCGCTGAGATGCGGCAGTTTGACCTTCACCATCGCCTTCTTGGGGTCCACCTCGGTCACGACACCGATTTGCAAGCCCGTTCGTGATGCCTCATTCGATTCGGCGGCGAGCACGTGCAGGAGCGTCGTCGGATCGTGACCGGACATCGTGAACTCGGTCTCGTATCCGCTCTTGGCGTCGAAGCTATGGAGCGCGTTTGTGACGAAGTAGGTGCCGCTGAACCGTGTTCCAACGGAGGCAATCTCGATCCACGCCCCTGCGACGATTGCCGGATGCCCCACCGAGACACCCTCCGCCTGGACGAAACGGCCGCTGACGCTCGTCGCAATTGCTTTAGCGAGATACTGCGCCTGACTCTGATTGTCCACGAGCCAATCAGTGACGAGATGATCCTGACCGCCGTCGGGGGCCGCGGCCGCGAACTTCGACCCGTTCTTGCTGGCGATTTCCACCGTATCCGTGACGCTACTGCCCTCGAACGTCCCAACGACCGCCTGCTTGGTCTTCTGTTCCCAGCCGCGCACCGTCACTTTGCTGACCTGATCAGCCGTCGTCAGGCGGGGGCGGAAAGAGATGATGGAACTTTGATCTAACTTCAGCACCGCAGTCTGTTTGTGGGGTGCGACGCAATGGATGGTCGTTCCTGCTGCGTAGCAATGACATCCCATCAGCGCCGCGCGCTCGCGCACGAACTCCAAGTCGGTCTTGCTATTCTGTAAAACGTGATCATAGACCTGCCCCGGGCCACTACTGTTTCTATAACTCAAGGTGAGGGAATGCCCTTGCAGGACCTTGGTAATGATATCTTGATTGTTTACCTGAAGATAGGATGCGACCTTGCGACCGCGTGAGAGCCGGTGGAGCAGATCAAACGCGCGCACCACCAGATTGTAGCCATCCGGTCCGAATGATGGCTCGACTTCCACGATCTCGCCGTCAAAGAGTGTCGTGCTGTTCGACCCCTCCAGGACCGCGATCTGGACGGTTTTCCCTGGGTCGAAATCGGCGGTGTCAATCCACTTCAGTGAGTGATCGCCGAGAGGCATATTATGCAGGTACAGCGTCGCGACCGCCGGGATGTTCATACTGCTCTCCACCGTCACTCTCGTGAGGCAGTTCAACAGTTCCAGGGAGGCAGCCTGGCCATTGAGTTTGATACGCCACTCGGGTACATCAGGCATTGGGAATCTCCAGAATCGTCCCCGGCTGCAATCGCCGCACGCGGGTCAGGCGGTTCGCCGCCGCGATCTGCCGCCACTGGTTGCTGTCGCCGTACATCCGATAGGCAATCAACGAGAGCGTATCGCCTTCCTGGACGACCCACTGCCGCTCGCCGCCGGTGCCGCCAGATGTGGGGTTCTGCTTGGGGAAGAGTTTCCCGTCCTTCACCTGCTGAAAGGTGACGTCGAGCGTGGCGCGCACCGGTGTGCCGTCGGGGAGGAAGAGGGTGAACCGCTGCGAGATGTCGCGAATCATCGCGTCGAAGGACCAGGTCCTACCCCATTGGAAATGGACGATCGGTGGCCGCCCCTTGCCGGTTACGGAATCCTTCGTACTCTCCTCAACCGCCATCAGATTCCAGATCGCATCGGTATGCTTGCGAACGTCCTTGGCGCTGTCCGCTGCTTCGTAGGTATCAAAGAAGAGTTGCAATTTCATCGTCGCCGGATCGCCGCTGCGGAAATCGGGGATCGGCATACTCGTCCCCGGCACGTCGGCAAACGAGATACGATTCTGTTTGTAAAACGTGTATTCGGTCGGATTGAACATGCACTCAATTGGCGCACCGCCCGCGTCTACGTTGGTAATCGAAGCCTTCTCGACCACTGCTCACCCCCTACTGTCCACCCGTCCGTCGGCGTTCGACGGCGAGACGACTTTTCAAGATCGCGTAGACCTGTCGCGCGAGCGCGTCCAGATCAGGCTCAGCGCCGCTCGCGCCTGGGGCGAACGAGCCGTTCTGATCCTCGCGTTGCTCCGAGAGCGAGCGCTCGCTCTCCGCACGTTGGAGGACCGGCACGCTTGCCCCAGCCTGGCTGGGCGTGCTGCCCACATCGCCGGTATCCGACGGGCGTTGCTGCATCCAATCGGGCACGGCATCCCACGGCGCGGGCAAATCGCCCCAGTTCGTATCCATACTTGCCTCGCGGGATGCCGCAGACCGGCTCGGCGGCTCATTGTGCGCGGCCTCCGCCCCAGATGGCTGCGGCGATGTCGGCGAAGAGCGTGGCGGGGAGAATGACGCGTTTCGCGCTGAGCGGATGACCCGCTCCTCGACCCGCTCCGCGAGTGATTCTTCCGTGAGTGACGCGGCCCGTTCGCCTCCACGCTCGCCGATGTTCAGTGGGTCGCGCACTCCTTGCGCGCCAGGCCGGGCGATTGGCGGGACGAATCGCGGGCGCTGCCGCCGCGCGACGTGCGTGAGCTCGTGCGCGAGGAGGCCGAGCGTCTCCGGTCGGGCCATTGCCACATTGGTCGAGGCGATCACGACCGAGTTTCCGTCCGTCAGGGCGTCCGCGTTGTGTCCCGCCGTCAGCCGGTTCGTCGGACTGTCGCGATAGATCGGCACGGTACGCGGATCGAGGCCAATGAGCGGCCGGAGAAAGCGGCGCGTAGCATCGGGCAGCGTGATCGGCGTTGGCGTCGTATCCCGCTCCGCGGGAGGGGAGGTGACGGCGATGGGTGCGGGCGTGATCGCTCGTTCCGGGGTGGCAACTACGGTCAGTGGTGTCACCGGTGTCTCGGTTGCCGCAATCATGGGCGTCGCCGGTGCCTCGGGCAACGCAGTCGCTGGCGGTGGTTCCTCAACGTCCTGCGCCGGTGCCTCGGGCACCGCAGCGTCGCCATAGACCAGTCGCCTCTATCGGGCTGCCTGATCGAGCCTGCGCACGCGCTCCGCGCGCTCCCGTTCAATATCGGCTTCGGACGGCGGCGGAGGCTCCGCCGACGGCGCAGGAGGGGGAAGGATCGGGCGCCGTCGTGCTTGCCGGACCTCGATGGGGTCAGGGAACGTCAATTCCTCGGAATTATCGGCGAAGAGGTCGCCTGGTGTCTTCTGCGTCACGGTCGGGGAGACCGGCTCCGGCGGTTGTGCCGTCGGTGTGCTGGTTAGCGCCGCCGGTGGCGGTTCGGCGGATGGATCGAGCGCATGTGTCGGCAGGTGCGGCAATGCGGACGGTGCATGGCTGATGACAGTCGGGGTCGCCTCCACCGCCTGCATGACCGGGACATCCGATAGGGGAACGGGCGCCTGCGCCGCAGGGTCAGCCGGTACCGCAGCCGAGATCGCCGCCTCCGGCTGCGGCATTGCCGCCGACGCACTCAGCGGCGGTACTGTGTCACGGTTATCCACGTTGTTCGGTCCCGGCACGGCAGACAGATCGTCGGGCGCCTTTTCGACGGGAGCGGAGGGCATGTGTGCCTCTTGTATCGCGCGCGCCACCTGCATCAGGTCAGGTTGAGGCTGCGGCTGCGGCTGGCTATCGGCCACTGACACCTCGGACGCTGACGTCGCAACGGAAGCAGGGTGGAAGTCCGGCGATGCGGCTGTCGTCGCGTTCGATGGCTGGTTCGGCACAGCGGTGCCGGCCTCAGTGGCGGGTTGCACGTTCGCCAGACTCCCCGTTTCAGCGCCCGTGATCGTCGTTCGCTGAGCCGGTGGCGCGATGGCAGGCAGTGGTGCGTCTGTGGGCGGTCGCGCGTCCAGGTGCGGCGTTGAAGTGGATGATTGATCCGGCGTGGGATGATCTTCGGTCAACTGCGGAATCGCGCCGGGGCTTGAAGCGCGGCTATCCAGAGCTGCCTGTCGTGGTGGGGCACTCTCAGGTTGGATCGCCGTCTCGATCGGTGCGTCCGGGTGCCCGCCCGCGTCCGGAACGGCGACCGTTTCGGGCGCTATCGCGATACGGTTCGGTCCATCTTCCGTCGCCGTTTGCGGCTCGTCCGTCGCGGGGGGTAAGGCGTGCGTCGGCTGCCAAGGCTGGTTCTTCGGAGCCTCCGCGGCGAGAGGCTGTGCCGCTTCCGCGCGGTCGTGGGAGAGCAGGTCGTTGACCGGCCCACGCTCAATTGCAGTCTCCTGTGGCGCTGGTGGTTGCGTGAGCGCGAGCGAGGCGGACGCGGGGGGCGCTACTGCGGGCTGGCCGACCGCCGGTCGTGGGGCGTCCGGTGCCTCCCCTGACGGTATTCGTTCTGAACGATCCGCTTCGCGCGATCCGTCCGCCGGTTGCTCCACCTCTGGATGCGTCTCAACGGACGAAACGACAGCGGGTACGGTCGCGTCTGGCGGTTGTGCGATTGGCGCGATCGGAGTCTCCGTCTCGATCGGTGACACTGAACGACCTTCCGCTGCCATGCCGGCCGTTGGTTCCATCTCAGGGGAGATCGCGATGACCGGGTGATCCATGCGCTCCGGCATTGCGGCTATCGGTTGCCGTTGGGACGGCGGCGCCGATTGGCGATTGACGGATGGGCCTGTGGGCGGCATTGTGAAACCGTGTGCGTCCAGGCTCGATTGACCCTGAGACGGTTGCTCGTCGGCGATTGCGTCGGCGACCGAACGCACATTCTCCGCTTCATCCCGCACATCGCTTTGCGCCGGTTGGGCGATGGCGTCGAGCGGCACCACGAGGGACGATGTCTGTCGCACCATGGGTGCATCTATCGGCACGGCGGGCGCAGAGGGCATGTCAATCGGAGTCGCCGGTGCAGGCTCGTCTACCGGCGAGTGAGGACCAAGCGACGCTACACGCGCTGATTCCTCTGGCGAGCGGGTCTCCTGATCCTCGGGTCGCGCATCTCGAAGGTCAGGCGATACTGGTGTATTCGCGCTGCTTTGTTGGATGCGGGCGCTTTCGGAAATCGCCGGTGGAGCGGCAGAGGGAGGTGTTGACGGCGCGCCTTGCACCGCGTCAATGGACGTCACGGGATGTGGCCGCGGGAGCCGTTCTGGCGATGCTGATTCCGTCATTGCTGGCGCGGCAGCTGATTCGCCCGTCTGCGTTTGCGGCGGGATGGCGGATGATTCATCCGTCTGTTCATCCGTCGTTATTTCCCCATGATCGGGCGCCTGCACACGTTGTTCACGAACCTCAGGCGGAGTTGAGGCAGTGACGGGAGCGGCAGGCGACGCAACCACGAACGGCGCGAGGACCGTTTCCGGTACCTGCGGCGGCACGGCAGAGGGCGCTTCCACAGCCGGTGAACGATCAGCGACGCCGGATTCGGACACGGGACGGAGAGCGGGAGGTGCCGACGGACGGTCAGCAGCGTCCATTCTCGGGGTCGTTGGCGCATCGGCTGCCATCACCGCAACATCTTGAGGTGGGTCGGCGATAGGATCGGACGGCGAAGGTGGCGCGACGCGATCGCCCGGTTGCACGGGCGGAGGCCGGAGGGTTGGCTGTTCAGCACTCGGTGACGTCTGTTCGCGCGTCTGTCGCGGTGTCAACCACGCCGCAAGCGTGCGCGCGGCACGTGGTAGCCCTATCGCGGCGCGCGGGTGTACCGGCTGCGACGGCGCGATAAACGGCCGGTTCGACGCTCTTTGCGTTGGCGCCACCCGTTGAACGTCCGTTTGCGGAACGGGAGGTAGCGCCGCTGGTGGCGATGCAATCGTGGTGCCAGAAGGCGGCTGCACCGGCAACGGGTCAGCGACACTTGGCCCTAGCTCTTGCCGTTCCCCAGGCGATGGCGGCGCGACGCTACCGGCATCTCGCACATCGCCGGGCACGGATAGCGATTGATCCGATTGGACATCCGGTGCCGCGAGCGGTTGACCGGACAATGGTTGACGCTGTTCAGGTTGGCGTACTACCGGTGATTGTGGCTGGTCTTCCGTCTGTCGGGCGAGTAATTGGCCATGCTGTGATAGGGATTCCACGTTACTTTCAGTAACGCGTTCCATCGCCTGCGCTGACGCAAGGGGTGCCGCGTCACGCGACCGCTCATCCCGCGCATCTGCCGTCGCTTCGACCGCGCTCACCGTCTCATGACGACTGATTCGCGTCTCAGGAGCGGCCGGATTGGCCTCTTCCGATGTGCTGATGACGAGGGCGGCGTCTGTGCCGCTGGCGACAGCGTCATTTCCGCTCTTCGTCATCGGAAACGGTGGCCGAGTGTCGGGCCGTGCCGCCGGTTCCGCTGCCGTTCCTTCCCGTGTCTGCGCGTCATTCACCGTCCCTCGCTCCGTGGTGGCGGGCCATACGAGCGGTGCATCGGGTGCCACTGATACAGGCGGAGCGTCGGTCCGCTGCGCGGGCACTGCATCGGCAGCAGGGGCGCTCGGGCGCAGAGCATCGGTCGAGTCTCGCGCATCACGAGGCAAGGCTTCGTGCACGAACGCCGGGGATGTAGGCGCGTCGCCAGTTGGCGGTATTTCACCGGGCGGGGCGCTTCTCGGCGCTTCGCCGGACGGTGCGGCCAACGCCTGCGCGACGGCAGGGCGATCTGATACCGTGCCGGACGCGCGCGGTGCGGTATCGTCCTGGCGAGAGGCCGTAGCATCGATCGTCGTCGCCGTCTGAACATTCGGACGGGGCAGGGGGGCGCGCCGGGTCAGCCGCTGCTGAATAACGTGGCGTGTCCGTTGCCAACGCGTTCGTGTAGGGGGAGGCGTTGGAGTCGCGGACGCACCCGGACCCGGATTGGCACGCACCGCCGACGGGGTTTGCGCCTGCGGAGTCGTGCGGGCGGTCAGGCCGACCTCGGGGGAGTGCCGTGCTGTGGCGTCGTCGTGCTCGATACCGGCGCGCTGTCTGTCCGTCACGCGTGGTTGATCGCGCGGATGCTCGTCGGTCACCATGTCGGGATGCGTTGGCAAAGAAGGATCGGTGTCGGAGTCAGATTCGGGTTCCGCACGCGCGGTCTCCGCTGCATGTGGCCCAATGATCGTCGCCTCCGGAAACAGGACAGGCACCGTCTGTTCGGGGCGCTGCGGTGTATCATCGCGATCAACGGAATCACGGACATCGTCGAAGACGGGGTGACCGGCAACCTCGCCCGCGTGGCTGCCGTCGGGCATTTCCGGTGGTGTCTGGGGTTGAACGGGAGCGGCGGATACGGCAACTGGCCGCTCCGGATACGCGGGGGGATCGGGAGCGCGCGTTGGCTCTCCCACACGGGCTCGATCCGACGCACGGGGTGCATCCGGGGCCACGCCGCGAAGGTCGTTCGCCTGCATGGGGGGCGATGCGACATCACGCATCGCCCCAGGTGGAATCGCTACGAGAGGGCGAACGTCGTCCGATCGCATGGGAGGCGATGGGGCGATGGGCGGGGTTTCATGACGGGCTTGCCCGGTAGATGGGGGACTTGTCGGTACGGAGAGGTCTGCGGTCGGAACAGCGTCAGTGGTCACGCGATCCAGCGCAGAGGATGGATCATCGAGGGCCGCGAAATCCGCAACCCCCACATCCACAGCGGCTGCGTCCTCGACTGCGCCACTGACAGCAGGCGAGAGGGCATCCGTCACGTAATTCGGTGCCAGGTCTGGCACCGGGAGGGGAAGGTCGTACGGCTCCTGGCCCCCCATCATCGGCGGGATAAACGGGATTCGGTCGGACACCGGCATCCCGGACAGCGTGACCGGCTGCCGTGCCGTCAGCCATCGTAAAAACGCGTAATGGCGCGCGGACAGAGAGAGAAAGCTGTTCCGCAGCATACGCCTATCCCAACTCAAGCCCGGCGTGGGCGAGTTCGAGCGTCTCGATGGCGGCGACTTGCTCATTCACCCGAAATGCGGGGCCAATCCAGCGGACCGGATAGGCTTTGATGAGGTTCCACCGGATCACTTCGGCACCGGCGGGGTCGTACATCACGACGGAGACGTTCCGCCGCGTGACCTTCCCCTGCGCGATCTCTGTCTGCCATTTATAGAGTTGATTGGACTGGACAAGCCCCCGCTTGAGGGTGAGGTTGCTGACGCGCACGCGGCCCGGCAGGCGGTGGACGAAGCCGTTATTGCCCCCTTCTTCATACTCGGTGACGTCCACCTCGATCTGGAGGCCCTCGGCTTCGGTGAAGACGGCCTTATTGATACCATCAATTTCGATGTAGAAACGTGTTGACGGAAATGCAGATTCGACCATTTCGCACCCTCTTACCGACTCGGATGTACCCCGCGCGCGCGCGCCAGTCTCGCTTCCTCACGGGCCAACCGGTAGACCAGATCGGCCAGCCGCTCGACATCAATTGCACCCGCACCGCGATCGGAAGGATCGCGGTCTTCAGTCTGCCTGCTTTCTCCGGTCGGCTCATTCCGACGAGGCAACCTGTCCATATCGTGGACTCCCTAAGTCACGCAGGCGCGCGACCCGCGCCGCTACCCGGAAGGGAAGGCGGTGCTTTCCATCGCCAGCGATGAGACGTCGAGCGCGAACTCGGTCCCGCAGTTCGGGCACGCGGTTTCGATGACGTTCGGCCCCGGCTCATTGAGCCGCATATACAGACTCTGGAGATACGCGAAATCGGCCGCGAAAAGCGCCTCGACAATCGCGGTGCTGACAGGAGCAATCGCGCCGAGCCGGGTGATCACCCGGCTCAGGACGACGATCCCGAGATACGCCTGATTCGCCTGCACGCGCCGATCCTGGAGCGGCTCGACTTCATCGAGCGCCGTCGCCAGGCGCATAACCCCCTCCTGA
>JAICJW010000050.1 GCA_025928215.1 Chloroflexia bacterium
AGTGGAGATGGTGATGCCGGGGGACAACATCCAGATGAAGGTGGAGTTGATCACCCCGGTGGCGATCGAGGAGGGGCTGCGCTTCGCGATTCGCGAGGGCGGGCGCACCGTCGGCGCGGGCGTCGTTACCTCCGTTAAGTAACGTGCACCGTAGTGAGAGGAGCCAGTGATGGCGGAGGAACGACGCAATCGAAGTGGTGGGGCGGCGGCGACAGCCGCGGCACCCCGCCCGGCACCGGCAGCCGCCCCACGCCCCAAGGCGGGCGGGCAGCGCATCCGCATCCGGCTGAAGGCATACGACCACAAACTGCTTGACCAATCGGCGTCCAAGATCGTCGAGACGGCGGAGAGCACGGGCGCGAAGGTGGCGGGGCCGGTACCGCTGCCGACCCGCATCGAGCGATATACCGTCATGCGGTCGCCATTCGTGGATAAGGACTCGCAGGAGCACTTCGAGATCCGCACGCACAAGCGGCTCATTGACGTCCTGGAGCCGAGCCAGAAGACGATTAGCGCGCTCATGCGCCTCAATCTTCCGGCGGGCGTTGACATCGAGATCAAGCTCTAGGAGACGCAACGGATGTTGGATGGATTGTTGGGCAAAAAGCTCGGAATGACGCAGGTGTTCGATCCGACGGGTCGAGCGCTCGCGGTGACGGTGATCGAGACCGGCCCGTGCGTCGTGACGCAACTGCGAACGCAGGAATCGGACGGGTATAACGGCGTACAGTTGGGTTTCGGCACGGCGAAGCGCCTCAATCGGCCGGAAGCGGGCCATCTGCGGGCAAGTGGCGCGAACTCGCGCCATATCCGCGAGATCCGCACGGACGGCAACGGTGAACTGACCGTCGGCCAGACGGTGACGGCGGAGACGATCTTCAAGGCAGGCGATGCGGTTGATGTGACCGGCCATTCCAAAGGGAAGGGCTTCGCGGGAGTCGTCAAGCGGCATCACTTTGCCGGTGGCCCGAAGACGCATGGTCAGTCGGACCGCCATCGTGCGCCGGGTTCGGTCGGCGCGGGCACGACGCCCGGACGTGTCTTCAAGGGCCTGAAAATGGCCGGGCGCATGGGCGACGAGCGCGTCACCGTGCAGAACCTGCGGGTAGTAAACGTGGATGTCGAGCGGAACCTCGTATTGGTCGCGGGGGCGGTACCGGGGGCAAACGGCGGCCTCGTGACGATCCGTCAGACCATTAAGAACCGCCGGAACGCGCGAGCGTAGGGCATAAAGGGAGAGGATTGGCTGATGGAGGCTTCGGTCTACAACGCCACAGGCGAAACAATCGGGACGGTGGCGCTGGACGACGCGCTCTTCGGCATCACGCCGAATGTCGCCGTGATGCATCAGGCGCTCGTCCGCCAGCAGGCGAACGCGCGTCATGGGACGCACGCGACGAAGACGCGCGGCGAAGTTCACGGCGGAGGCCGGAAGCCCTATCGCCAGAAGGGGACAGGCCGGGCGCGTCAGGGCAGCACGCGCTCGCCGCAGTGGAAAGGTGGCGGCACCGTCTGGGGGCCGCATCCACGTAAGTACACGCAGTCTATGCCGCGCAAGATGCGCCAACTGGCGATCCGCTCGGCGCTCTCCGCGAAGGCCGCCAATGTCGCGGTGCTCCGTGGCCTCGATAGCCTCGAAGGGCGCACGCGCGCGATGCTGACGCTGCTCGGTGGCCTCGACAATCCGCGCTCGACGCTCGTGATTGTGCCGGAGCATACTGACAATCTGCATCGCGCGGCGGGCAACGTCGGCAATGTGAAGGTGCTGCACGCCGGGTATCTCAATATGGCGGACCTGCTCAAGTACGAGCAGTTGCTCATCACGGTCGAGGCGCTCGATCACATCTCCCGCCTCTGGGGTAACGCGGAGTACGCGGCGGAAGTGACGGAAGCGAAGGCGACACCGGCGAAGCGGACGACGCGCAAGGCCGCGCCCGCGACCACGCCGGCGGTCGTCGCGGATGGTGAAGAGGTCGAAGCGCCCGCCGCGACGACCGGCGAGACCGATGAGACGACGGAGACGGAGGCGAAAGCATGAATGTCTGGGATGTCCTGCGGCGCCCCGTCATCACGGAGAAGAACACGCGCCTCGGCGAAATCGGGCAGTATATGTTCGTGGTGGACCGGCGGGCAAACAAGACCCAGGTGAAGGAAGCCGTCGAGACGGCGTTCAATGTCAAGGTGAGCGCGGTCAATACGATGAATGTTCCGGCGAAAGTTCGCCGCCGTGGTCGGGTGATGGGCGAGCGGTCGGGTTACAAGAAGGCGATTGTCACGCTGGAACCCGGGAACTCGATCGAGTTCTTCGAGGGTATCTAGCCCGAGACCTGGAGAGGATAGCGTTCTATGGCGATTAAGAAATACAAGCCAACATCTCCCGGTCGGCGTGGTATGACCGTCTCGGCCTTCGAGGAGTTGACGACCAACGAGCCATACAAGCCGCTCACGGAAGTGCTGAAGAAGCATAGCGGCCGCAATGTGCACGGTCACATCACGACGCGGCATCGCGGCGGCGGTAGCCGTCGGCTCTACCGGATCATTGACTTCAAGCGCAACAAGTTCGGTGTTCAGGGTAAAGTCGCCACCATTGAGTATGATCCGAACCGTTCCGCGCGTATCGCGCTCGTCTCCTACGCGGACGGGGAGAAGCGGTACATCCTCGCGCCGAATGGCCTGAAAGTCGGTCAGATCGTGCAGTCAGGCTCCGGCTCGCCGATTCGCGTCGGCAATAGCCTGCCGCTGCGGGAGATGCCGCCGGGTACGCCGATCCACAATGTCGAGATGAAGCCGGGCCGTGGCGGGCAACTTGTCCGGTCGGCGGGGGTAGCGGCGCAGGTCGTCGCGAAGTCCGAGACGCACGCGCAGGTGCGTATGCCCTCCGGCGAGACGCGGCTCATTCCGCTCGATTGCATCGCGACGCTCGGTCAGGTCGGCAACATAGACCATGAGAATGTCGTGATCGGCAAGGCGGGTCGGAACCGATATAAGGGCAAGCGGCCCACGGTACGCGGCTCCGTAATGAACCCGCGCGATCATCCCCATGGCGGTGGTGAGGGCAAGGCGCCGATTGGCGGTCAGCCGCAGACCCCCTGGGGGAAGCCCGCACTCGGCTACCGCACGCGGCATAACAAGCGCACCGACCCGATGATCGTTCGGCGGCGCACAAAGCGGCGGTAAGGAAAGTAGCCAGTATGCAGTAGTCAGGAGACAGAAAGAGAAACGATGCGCGATGCACCTTCCGCTTTCAACTGACTACCGGCTACTGACTACCGGCTACTGAAAAGGAGTGAGCATCGGTGTCGAGATCGTCAAAAAAGGGCCCGTTCATTGAGGCCAAACTGCTGAAGAAGGTTGAAACGCTCAACACAACCGGGGAGCGGCGAGCAATCCGCACCTGGTCGCGGGCGTCCACGATCTTCCCGCAGATGATTGGCCATACGATTGCGGTGCATGACGGCCGCCGTCATGTGCCGATCTTTGTCACGGAGAATATGGTCGGCCACAAACTGGGGGAGTTCGCGCCGACGCGCTTCTTCCGCGGCCACGGCAAGGACGCTGACAAGGCGTCGCGACGGCGCTAACGGAGAGGGAGACGGCGTAGCATGGCAACGGTACAGCCAACAACGCGCGTGCGAGCGGTGGCAAAAGATGTCCACATTTCCCCGCAGAAGGTGCGGCTGGTCATAGACCAGGTGCGCGGCAAGCGGGTCAATGAGGCGCTGGCGATTCTGCGCTTCCTGCCGCAGGGTGCGGCGAATGAGGTCGCGCGGGTCGTGCGCTCCGCTTCCGCGAATGCGGAGCACAATAACGACATGGACCCGGAGGACCTGGTAATCGCGCTCGCGTATGCGGACGAAGGGATGAAGTTGAAGCGCTTCACCGCTCGCTCGCGCGGGCGGCCGGGGCCGATCCTGAAACGGTTCAGCCACATCACGATCGTCGTCGAGGAGCGGCCACGACCGGTGCGGGGCGCGCGCGTGGCACGCCCTGCGGCGCGGCGCGGCGCGAACCCGACGGGCCGTGGTCGGAGCCAGACGCCTGCCGTCTCGCGCGCTCCGCGGGTACCGGCGCGGTCGGAAGCGCCGGGCAAGATTGAGACGCTGCCGCCGAAGCCGGAGCCGGAAGAGACGATCGAGACACCGCCGACGGCGCTCGAAGCGGCCTCGACCGCTGAAAATGTTGAAACTACGCCGCCACCGATTGAGGCCGCGCAGGCTAAAGCGGAGGAGACGGAGATCGCCGATTCGGGCCTCGCACAGCCGCGCGATGAGGGCGGCGAGCGGCGGAACGAGAGATAAGGGGGTATCCATGGGACGAAAAGTCAATCCCATCGGTTTCCGGCTGGGGATCGTCACCGACTGGGACTCCCGCTGGTTCGCCGAGCGCAACTACACGCAGCTCCTGCACGAAGATATCGCCCTCCGGCGGCTCGTGATGCATGAACTGCCAAATGCCGGCATCGCGCGCATCCATATTGAGCGCGCGGCGAACAAGGTGGATGTGACGATCTATACGTCGAAGCCGGGGATCGTGATCGGCAAGCAGGGCGGCAACGTCGAGAAACTGCGGAATACGATCAAGGCGGCAATGAAGCGCGACGTGCATCTGAAGATCGAGGAGATCAAGACGCCGGAACTTGAGGCGCGGCTCGTCGCGGAGAATATCGCCGATCAGTTGACGCGCCGTGTCGCCTACCGGCGCGCGATGAAGCACGCAGTCTCTCAGTCCATGCGGCGCGGTGCGAAGGGCGTCAAGGTGCGTCTTGGTGGCCGGCTGGGCGGCGCGGAAATGTCCCGCACGATCTCGGAGAAGGATGGCCGCGTGCCGCTGCACACGCTGCGCGCGAACATTGATTACGCGGTCGTCCACGCGCACACGACCTACGGCCGGATCGGCGTCAAGGTCTGGATTTACAAGGGTGATGTGATTCCGGAGCGGCGGCCCGCGCAGGAGCAGCGCGGCGCTGAACTCGCGGCGGACTAAGAGAGAGGGTTCGTAGCATGCTGTTGCAACCGAAACGCACGAAGTTCCGCCGCGTCCATCGCGGCCGCCGCACGGGTGAGGCGCATCGCGGCACGACGGTCGCGTTCGGCGAGTACGGATTGGTCGCCACCGAAAATGCCTGGGTGTCGAGCAACCAGATCGAGTCGGCTCGTCGCGTCGTCACCCGGTATACGCGCCGGGGTGGGAAGTATTGGATTCGCGTCTTCCCGGACAAGTCCGTGACGAAGAAGCCGGCGGAAACCCGCATGGGGTCCGGCAAGGGTGCGCCGGATCACTGGGTCGCCGTTGTCCTGCGGGGCCGGATGCTGATGGAAATGGGTGGCATCCGCGAAGATCAGGCGAAGGAAGCGCTGACCATCGCGGGGCATAAGTTCCCGATGGGCACAAAGATCGTTACCCGCGTCTTCGCCGAAGGCGAGACGATTGAACTGGGCAAAAAGGCTGAACTCCGCGCGCAACTGGCCGCCGAAGGCATCACTGTCGGTGATGAGATGGAGCAGGGGCCGGAGATCGAGGGCGATGCGGAGAACGCGGCTGATGTGCCAACGACCGAGGAAGGCGCGGATGCCGGTGCGCATGAGCACCACCGCGATGAGGGAAATTAGCGATGCGAGTTGATGAAGTGCGCGCTCTGGCGGACAAAGATCTGGTCGAGCGGCGTAACGCCCTGAAGGAAGAGACGATGCGCATGCGCTTCGCGCTGGCGACAAACCAGCAGACGAACCACGCGCAAATCCGATCCACGAAGCGGGACATTGCGCGGATCAATACGATCCTGCGCGAACGGGAAATAGCGGAAATCTTCCAGCAAGCGCTGGGGACGGAGTAGCCAGTAGTCAGTAGTCAGTAGTCAGAGAGACATGTGCGAAGCGATTCCGCTTTCCACTGACTACCGGCTACCGGCTACTGGCTACTCGATAGGGAGTAGCCGATGGTGGCGGAACAGCATGATGCGGCGGCGACCGCCAGCCAACCGGAACGACCGGCGCGGCTGACGAAAGTCGGTCGGGTCGTCTCGGACAAGATGGACAAAACCGTTGTCGTGGCGGTTGATTTCACGGTGCGACATCGCATCTATCAGAAGGCGATGCGGCGCACCCACAAGTTTAAGGCACACGACGAGCAAAATACCTGTAAGGCCGGCGACCGTGTCCGTATCGAGGAGACGCGGCCCTTGAGCAAAGAGAAGCGCTGGATCGTTCGCGAGATCCTGCACGCGGCAGCGCAGGACTGACGGAGGAGACGACGATGATTCAGCCAGAAACGCGATTGCGAGTGGCGGACAACACGGGAGCGCGCGAGATTCTCTGCATCCGCGTCCTCGGAGGGTCGCATGTCAAATACGGCGGCGTCGGTGATGTGATTATCGGCGCGGTCAAACAGGCCCAGCCCGGTGCGGGCGTCAAAAAGGGCGACGTTGTTCGTGCGGTAATTGTGCGCACGGCGAAGGAGTACAACCGGCCGGACGGATCGTCCATTCGGTTCGATGATAATGCGGCGGTGCTGATAAACCCGCAAGGGAACCCACGCGGCACGCGCGTCTTCGGCCCCGTCGCTCGGGAAATCCGTGAAGCGGGCTACCTGCGCATTGCGTCGCTTGCGCCGGAAGTGCTGTAGGAGGAAGCGATGCGGAAGATACGTCGTGGCGATGAGGTCATCGTCATTTCCGGAAAGAACAAAGGGCAGCGCGGCCGGGTGCGCGTCGCGATCCCCGATAAGGATCGCGTGATTATCGAGGGTGTGAACATCGTCAAGCGGCACCGGGCGAGTGGCCGGGCGCGGCAGGCGGGCATCATCGAGATGGAAGCGCCGCTGCATGTCTCAAATGTGATGTACTGGTCGCCACGCGCGAACAAGGGCGTTCGTGTCCATGTGAAGCGGGACGACAACGGCAAGAACGTCCGGTATTACGTCCATGAAGAGAAGGACAAGGCCGGCAAGGTGACGAAGCGCGAAGAGATTCTGATCGAAGCCGTTGCGGTTGAGCGGTAGGGGAGACTGAGTTATGGCTGCTGAAGCACAAACCGAGAGCGCGGAGCCGCGTGCCGTTCCGCGCCTCCGCAAGCAATTTGATGAGGTCGCCGCGCCCGCACTCACCGAGCAGTTCGGGTACACAAATCTCATGCAGGTGCCGAAGGTTCAGAAGATCGTCATTAACATCGGCATGGGCGAGGCAGTTGGCAATGCGAAGGCGCTCGATAATGCCGTCAATGATCTCCAGATTATCACCGGCCAAAAACCGGTGGTGACGCGGGCGAAGCGCTCAATCGCGCAGTTCAAGATTCGCCAGGGCATGCCGATTGGCGTGATGGTGACGCTGCGGGGCGCGCGCATGTATGAGTTCATTGACCGGCTCTTCAATATCGCGTTGCCGCGTGTCCGTGACTTCCGCGGCCTATCGCCGGATGCTTTCGACGGGCACGGGAACTACACGCTCGGCCTCAAGGAGCAACTGATCTTCCCGGAGATCGAGTACGACAAAATTGACCGCGTGCGCGGGATGGAAATCTCGTTTGTCACGTCGGCGCGCAACGATGCCGAAGGGCGCCGTCTGCTCGAAATGCTGGGGATGCCGTACTCCCGCCCGCAGGGGCAGGCCGGCGGCGTCCAGCGCATCGCGTCATAAGGAGCCCGAATGGCGAAGAAGTCTCTCATCAACAAGGCGAACGCCACACCAAAGTATCGGGTGCGTGGCTACAGCCGGTGCAAACTCTGCGGCCGCTCCCGCGCGTATATGCGGAAGTTCGGTATGTGCCGCATCTGTTTTCGCGAGATGGCGTCCAATGGCAAACTGCCGGGCGTCACGAAGTCATCGTGGTAGGAGAGGGAACGCATGAGCGTCAATGACCCAATCAGCGACATGCTGACCCGGATCCGCAATGCCGGCATGATGCGGCACGCGGAAGTGATGATGCCTTCAACAAAAGTCCTCGTGGAGATTGCCCGTATTCTCCGCGAAGAGGGCTTCATTGAGGGGTATCGCGTCACGGAGCAGAAGCCGCAGAATCAACTGACGATCCGACTGAAGTATGACGATTCGAAGAAGCACGTCATCCAGGAGATCAAGCGAATCTCCAAACCCGGCCTGCGCATCTACCGGCAGCGGGGCGCGATTGAGCGCGTTCGTAACGGCCTCGGCGTCGCGATCGTCACGACGTCACAGGGTGTGATGACCGGGCGCGATGCGTACCGGCGCGGCGTTGGCGGCGAACTGCTCTGCACGGTTTCCTAGGAGGAGTTGCGATGTCTCGCATCGGTATTCGACCGATTCCGATCCCGACCGGCGTGACGCTCGACCACGAGAAGGGCGCGATTACGGTCAAAGGCCCGCGCGGTGAACTTTCCCGCACGATCCCGGCCTCGATGATCCTCGAACGCGAGGATGGCGTGTTGCATGTGAAGCGGCCAAGCGAGGCGCGTATCCAGCGCGAGTTGCATGGCCTGACCCGCACGCTCGTCGCCAACATGGTTGAGGGTGTGACGACCGGTTTCCGCAAGGAGCTGGAGATCAACGGCGTCGGCTATCGTGCCGCGATGGATGGTAAGGACCTCGTCCTGACGGTCGGGTTCTCCCATCCGGTGCGGTTTAGCCCCCCGGAGGGGATTACCTTTGTCGTGGATACGCCGTTGCGCGTCGCCGTGACCGGCAACAACAAGGAAGATGTCGGCGAGTGGGCGGCCCGCATCCGCAAGGTTCGCCCGCGCGAGCCGTATAAGGATAAGGGCATCAAATACCTCGGCGAGTGGACGCGTCGCAAGGCCGGCAAGACCGGCAAGGCGGCCAAGAAGTAAGAAGGACTAAGGACTTAGTGCTTAGGACTAAGCGGGAATCGTCGCACTTAGTCCTAAGTCCGTAGTCCTCAACCTGCACCGGCCCGCGATGTCGGGCGCGGAATGAAGGAGGGGCAAATCTATGCCCATGCAACGACTGAAAGTACGCAAGGCGCTAACGCTGCGCCAGAAACGGCACAAGCGCGTACGCGCGAAAGTCTCCGGCACGCCGCTGCGGCCACGATTGAACGTCTTCCGGTCCAGCCAGCACATATACGCGCAGATCATTGACGACGAGCGCGGTCATACACTCGTTGCGGCAGGTTCAGCGGAACCGGCGGTGCGGCAGCAGGCGAGTGACAGCGTGACGAAGACCGACAAGGCGAAAATCGTCGGCAATCTGGTCGCGCAGCGCGCGAGGGCGGCCGGGATTACGCAGGTCGTCTTCGACCGCGGCGGCTTCCTGTATCATGGCCGTGTCCAGGCGCTTGCGGATGCCGCCCGCGAGGGCGGACTTGACTTCTAGAGAGGTAGTCAGAACGAGACCAGACACTCTGACTACTGACTACTGACTACTAAAGGAGCGGAGCGACGAATGGCACGGATTGATCCGGCAACATTGGGAGACCTTGAAGAGCGCGTCGTGCAGATTAACCGCGTCGCGAAGGTGCAGCGGGGCGGGCGGCGCTTCAATTTCTCCTCGGTCGTCGTCGTCGGCGACGGCAAGGGCCACGTCGGCGCGGGGATGGGCAAGGCCGGTGAAGTTCCGGAGTCCATTCGCAAGGGCGTCGAGGATGCGAAGAAGCGCATCATTAAGGTAAATCTCGAGGGGACGACGATCCCGCACGAGATTCAGGTGACGTATGGCGCGTCCCGCGTCCTGCTCCGCCCCGCTCGCCCTGGCACCGGGGTTATCGCCGGTGGTGGCGTGCGTGCCGTCATGGAAGCGGCGGGCATCCATGACATCCTCACGAAGACGATTGGCAGCACGAACCCGGTCAACGTTGTTCGCGCCGCCCTCAAGGCGTTGGAAGAGCTGGAGTCGGTCGAGAGTGTCGCACAGCGGCGCGGCAAGCCGGTTTCGTATTTCGGCCGCCGCCGCAACAAGGAACTGGCTGACGAAGCGGCGAACCACGCCGCCGCGACGGCATAGGAGCGTCAAGCATGGCAGAGAACGCAGGGCCGGTGATGCGCGTCACATATGTGAAGAGTTCCATCGGCTACGCACACGATCAGAAAGCGACGGTTCGCGCCCTCGGACTCCGGCGACTGCACCAGACGGTCGAATTGCCGGACACACCCTCGGTGCGGGGCATGTGTTTCAAAGTGCGCCATCTCGTGACCGTCGAGGACACCGGCGCGGCGCCGAAGGAGTAACTTCATCATGCAGCAGCAGGACCTCAAGCCGAATCCCGGCTCACACAAAGCGCGCAAGCGCGTCGGGCGCGGTATCTCGGCGGGCCAGGGCAAGACTGCCGGTCGCGGCACGAAGGGCCAGGGCGCGCGCTCCGGGCCGAACGTCCGCCGGGGCTTTGAAGGCGGCCAGAACCCGATCTACATGCGGATGCCGTACAAGCGCGGGTTCACCAATATTTTCAAGCAGCCGTTCGCCGTCGTGAATGTTGCGCGCCTTGAAGAACTCTTCGAAGCGGGCGATGAAATTACGCCTGAATCGCTCGTCGCGCGCCGCGTGGTGACAGACAAGGTGCTGCGCCCGGCGGTTGTCCCCTTCAAGGGGTGGCAGGTGAAGGTGCTTGGCGATGGCGAGATCACGAAGGCACTTACGGTCCGCGTGCATCGTGTGACAGCCTCCGCACGCGAGAAGATCGTCGCCGCTGGCGGAACGGTCGAAGAGACGGCAACGGACCGAACCGAGGCGGCGGAAGAGACCGCGTAGTAACGACCCGGGGAGCAGGCTTTGGCCTGTCCCACCGAGAAGAATTTCGCTTGGCACGCTCTGGATTTTCGTATAATCGCACATATCCCGCTACCAATTCTCTGAGGTAGCGGAGGGGACGACAGAACGATGTTGCAGGCCGTCTTCAATGCATTTCGCATCCCCGATCTGCGCAAGAAGATCCTTTTCACGATTGGCATGCTGCTGATCTTCCGGATTATCGCGCATATTCCGTTGCCGAACGTGGATCATGCGGCGCTTGACCGGCTCTTCCGCAATAATGCCTTCCTCGGCACGCTCAACCTTTTCTCCGGGAGCGCACTCAGGACCTTTTCAATCGCGATGATGGGTGTCTATCCGTACATTACCGCCTCAATCATCGTCCAACTCCTGACGCCGATCATCCCAAAGTTGGATGAATGGTCGAAGGAAGGCGAGTCGGGCCGCGCACGCGTCAATCGGGTCACACATATCCTGACCGTGCCGATTGGCTACTTGCAGGCATACGGCCAGATCCGCCTCGCGGTCGCCAATCAGGTGATCCCGGCGGATCAGTTCGGTATTCTGAATATTCACACTTTCCTGCCCAGTTTCACGCTGCTGACCTCGACGGTCGCGGCGACGCTGGTGCTGGTCTGGATCGGTGAGTTAATCACGGAGAATGGCGTCGGTAACGGCGTCAGTATCATCATTTTTGGCGGGATCGTGGCAGGATTGCCGGGGGGATTCGCGAACCTCGTCACGGGCGGTTCGTCCTTCAATCTCGTCTCGATCATTCTCTTCGCGGGGATCGGGTTGCTGACGATTGTCGGCATCGTCCTCATCAACGAAGGCGTGCGGAAAATCCCGGTGCAATACGCGCGGCGCGTGCGCGGTCAGAAGCAGTATGGCGGGCAGGCGACGACGATCCCGCTGCGCGTCAACTCGGCCGGTATGATCCCGCTCATCTTCGCGGTGAGCATCATGATCCTGCCGAGCACAATTGCGAACTTCCTCGGATCATCGGATCGGGGATGGCTTCGGGATGGCTCGCGGCAAGCGGCCTTGCTCTTCGATCCGAATAACTATCCGTACCAGATCGGCTACTTCCTGCTGGTCGTTGGGTTCACGTTCTTCTATACGATTGTCGTCTTCAATCAGCAGAATATCCCGGAGAACTTACAGAAGAATGGCGGCTTTGTGCCGGGCATCCGCCCTGGCCGCCCGACGTCGGAGTATCTGACGCGCGTGCTGAATCGGATCACGCTGGCGGGCGCGGTCTTCCTCGGCATCGTGGCGATCCTGCCCTTCATCGCCCGATTGCTCACCGGGATCACGCAGTTGGGATTGGGCAGCACGGCGCTTTTGATCGTCGTCGGTGTCGCGATTGACACGATGCGGCAACTCGAAGCGCAATTGCTGATGCGCAACTATGAGGGCTTTATCCGGTGAGCGGCGCGACTGCGAGCAAAAATACGAATGTCCTCTTCTTCGGCCCACAAGGCGTCGGAAAGGGGACGCAGGCAGAGATCGTCGCGCCGCGCTTGCGGCTGGCGCACGTCTCCACCGGCGATCTCTTTCGCCAAAATATGGCGGAGAAAACGCCGCTCGGCGAGCAGATTCGCCCGCTGTACGATACGGGTGGCCTGATCCCGGACGACTTGACGATTGCGATGCTCAGCGAACATCTCGTGCATCTGCATGAGACGAAGCCGGAGTTGCGCGGCATCATCTTTGACGGGTTCCCGCGCACCGTGGCGCAAGTCGAGTCGCTGGACACGTTTCTCGCATCACGCGGTGAACGCGTGGACGCGGTTGTCTATATTGACGCGCCCCGCTCGGTGCTGGTCGAGCGCATTCTCAGTCGCGGGCGGGCGGATGACACCGGCGAAGCCGCCGAGGAACGGTTGCGGTTATACGAAGAAAAGACCCAGCCATTGCTGGCGCTCTTCGAGCAACGCGGCATCGTGCATCGCATCAATGGCAATCAGCCAATCGAGGCCGTAACGGCGGAGACTATCGCCGCACTTGCCCCGATCTTTGAGGGGAGTGTGGCGTAACATGGCGCGCGGCGGGACAATGACCCTGAAATCACCGCAGGAAATAGCGAAGATGCGGGTCGCGGGGCGCGTCGTCGCGCAGGCGCTCGAAGCGATGCGTGCCTATGTCCATCCCGGCGTGACAACAGCGCAGGTGGACGCGGTCGGCGAAGCGGTGATCCGCAAAGCGGGTGCGATGCCGTCATTCAAGGGGCTGTATGGCTTCCCGGCGAGCGTCTGCGTCGCGGTGAACGATGAGGTCGTGCATGGTATCCCCGGCAAGCGCACGCTTCGTAGTGGGGACATCATCAAAGTGGACACCGGCGCATTCCTCGATGGCTGGCATGGCGATGCGACGATCACCGTCCCGGTGGGCGAGATAGACGAGGAGTCGCGACGGCTCGTTGATACGACATATGACGCGCTTCTCGCGGGGATCGAGCAGTGCCGTTCCGGCAAACGGATCGGCGACATCGGGCACGCGATCCAGGAATATGCCGAATCGCGCGGATATGGTGTCGTCCGGCAGTATGTCGGCCATGCGATTGGGCGGCGCATCCATGAGGAGCCGCAGGTGCCGAACTATGGCAACCCCGGCACCGGCACGCTCCTGCGTAAGGGGATGGTGCTGACCATCGAGCCGATGCTGACGATCGGCAGTTACGAGACGCATACGCTCCCGGATAACTGGACAGTCGTCACCAACGATGGGAAGCGAGCGGCGCAGTTCGAGCACACGGTTGCGATCACCGATGGCGACCCGGAAATTCTCACGCTGCTCTAGCGTGGCGCGGCGGTGCGTGGTATGATGGCAGTTCGCTGCCGTGAAGTCGGTGGCGTTCGTGCGGCCCGCGTGCGGCGGGTATGAGAAAGAAATGAGGGGCGCCTTTGGCGAAGAAAGATGTCATCGAGGTCGAGGGGAAGGTCGTCGAACCGCTGCCGAACGCGATGTTCCGCGTTGAGCTGGAGAGCGGCCACGAGGTTCTTGCCCATATTTCCGGGAAGATTCGGTTGAACTTCATCCGCATTCTGCCCGGCGACCGCGTGCGCGTCGAACTTTCGCCCTATGACCTGACTCGTGGCCGTATTGTGTACCGACATCGCTAAACCAGGAGAGGATGACGCATGGCTCGTATCGCCGGTGTAGACATTCCACGCGAGAAGCGCGTCGAAATCGCGCTCACGTATCTGTATGGTATCGGCCTGACAACGAGTCAGAAGATTCTCGCGCGCACCGGCATCAATCCCGACACGCGTGTGAACCAACTGACCGACGATGAAGTGACGCGGCTGCGCGACATTATCGAGAAGGAGATGGTCGTCGAGGGCGATCTGCGCCGGGAAGTCGCGATGAATATCAAGCGGTTGATTGACATCAACTGCTATCGCGGTATCCGCCATCGGCGCGGGATGCCCGTTCACGGCCAGCGCACGAAGACGAATGCGCGCACTCGTCGCGGTCCACGCCGCGCCGTCGCGGGCAAGAAGAAGGCAACGAAGTAGTGAGCAGTTGTCAGTAGCCAGTAGCCGGTAGTCAGTTGAAAGGGGACACACGACGTGCGTTTCCTCTCTGGGTACCGACTACTGATCACTGACTACTAGAGGAGCGGAGCGACGAATGGCTGAGCAACGAAAACGAGGGGCACGCGGCGGCAAGAACCGGGTGCGGCGACGCGACCGGAAGAATATCCCGCGCGGGCGGGCATATATTCAGTCCACCTTCAATAACACGCTGATCACGTTGACGGACCCGCAAGGGAACGTCCTTTCGTGGGGCAGCGCAGGATCATCGAACTTCAAGGGTTCGCGCAAGAGTACGCCATATGCCGGGCAGGTCGCCACCGAAGGTGCCGTCCGCCGCGCGATGGAGCACGGGCTTCGGCAGGTCGAGGTCTTTGTCAAAGGCCCCGGCAGTGGCCGCGAAGCGGCGGTGCGCGCGCTCCAGTCGTCCGGTTTGCAGGTGCTGTCCATCACGGATGTCACGCCGATCCCGCACAATGGGTGCCGCGCACCGAAGCGACGGCGCGTCTGAGTGTTGCCCGCATGGGCAGGTAGTGTCGGGGTTTGGATTGGCAGTTCGAGTGATGATAAAAAAGGGAGGCTGAACGCGGTGCTTGACATTGCCCAGCCAAAGGTAGACCTCACAAAGAGTGGTCAAAATTACGCACGGTTCACCGTTGAACCGCTCTCGCCGGGATACGGCACGACACTGGGGAACGCCTTGCGGCGTATCCTGCTCTCGTCGCTGCCCGGTACGGCGATTACCAAGATTCGCATCAGCGATGTCTGGCACGAGTTCAGCACGATTTCGCACGTGCGTGAGGATGTGACAGAGATTGTGCTGAACTTCAAGCGCATCCGCTTGCAGAGCGACGACAACCTCCCGGAGACGCGCGTTCGCCTCTCGTGGCAGGGCGCGGGCACGATCACGGCGGGTGATATTGCCTGGCCGTTCGAGATCACCTGCGTCAACCCGGACGAGGTGCTGGCGCACGTCGAGGACGACGAGGGCGCGCTGGATATTGAAGTGACGGTCGAACGGGGCCGGGCGTATCGCTCGGCGGAAGCGGCAGAGGGACTGGCGATCGGCGAGATTCCGGTGGATGCGATTTTCACGCCGATCCCGCGTGTCAACTTCGTCGTTGAGCATACCCGTG
>JAICJW010000575.1 GCA_025928215.1 Chloroflexia bacterium
GAAATCTTCGCGGCGACGACGCGCGAGCAAGCGATGACAACGGCAGAAACGGTGGCGGCACGGTGGGCAGCATCCTACCCTGCAGTGGCTCGATTACTGGAGGAAGGGGTCGAGGATTGCCTCGCCTGTCTGGCCTTCCCGTTGGCACACCGTCCCCGTATACGCACCACGAACGGCTTGGAAAGGCTGCATGAGGAGATCAAGCGGCGGACACGGGTGGTCCGTATCTTTCCGAACCCGGAGGCCTGTCTGCGGCTGGTGACGGCACTCTGTGTTGAGCAATCGGACGAATGGGTGAGCGGACGGCGCTACCTCGAGACGAGTGAGCTGTGCCAGTCGTGACACGGGACAGGGACCCGCTGACGAGGCCGCGCCGCGAACGGGCGTCGTCCATGCGCTTTACAGGCGTGGTACACTGGGAGCACTACCTTCACCACCGTAGTGCTCCTCTAGCGCAATGCCGCACCACGGGATCGTATCGGCGCGGGACGGTTACCCGACACCGAGCCATCCGGGGGTCCGATGCTGGTCTTCGTCGTTGCCGCGCTCACCTGCTGGCTCTGCGCCCTCCTCGCCCGCCCGCGCAGGCCGCTGCCGCACAGCCCGCTCGATGAGCTGTTGTGCGACCGCTTGCGCGCCAACCAGCGGCGCGCCGTCGTGCTGGCGTGCAGCGTCAGCTGCGTCGCCCTCCTCGCCTGGATCCTCGCCCGCCCTGCCGCGATCGATGCCGACGCGGCGGTCCTGCGCGACGCGCGCGTGAGCACCGGCTCTGCGCCGATCCCCGACACGCGCGACACGCGGGGCTGTTTCGCCACTTGGCTGGTCACGCCGGTCTGCTGGCGGGAGCAGCCGGATGGGAGTTGGCTGGTGGAAGGACAGCTGGACGACGGGACGTGGGTGAACGGGGCGCCGCGGGAGGACGGGACGTGGAGTCTGGTCGGACTCGTCGTGACGCCCGGCGTCTATCCATCCGCCAGGGAGTGGGATGGGGGAGGGCGGTAGGCGATGGCACGTGCCCTCCTCTCCATCGTCGGCAGCGCGGCAGGCACCTTCTGGCTGTGCGCTCTGCTCACCTGGCCGCACCGACCCCGCGCGTCCGACGAGGTGGACGCACTCGTCTACCGGCGGTTCGTGGGACAACGCCAATCGCTCATGCTCCTCGCGCTCCTCGCGACCGCACTCCTCTGCCTGCTGCTCTTCGTACGCTAGCGCATCGACCGCAACGTCGGGGTCGGGTGCGTCGCGCGGCATGTGTCGTACAACGAGCGGGCGGTATCCGAGCAACGGCTAGGGGACATGACCTATCGGCTGCCCACTGTGGAGGAACGTACACAACTTCGTGACACAACCTTCGCTCGATGTGGAGGGAACGACAGAACTTCCCGGGCAAAACTCGTCCACAACATCTGGAAGGCGATTACCATGCGCATCCTGTTCACAACATTACAGGGTTCCGGCCATTTCCACCCGCTCGTCCCCATCGCGCGGGCGGCGGTGGCGGCGGGTCACGAGGTCGCCTTCGCGTGCGCCGCCTCCTTCGCCCCCACGGTGGAACGGGCGGGCTTCCGCGCCTTCCCCGCGGGCTTCGATAATCGCGGACGCTCGATGTCCGAACTCTTCCCCGGCTTTTCCAAAGGGATGGCCGCCGCGCGGCATTGGGCGCGGGCGAACATCTTCGTCGGCGTCTACGCGACGGCGATGGCCCCCGATCTGCTCACAATCGCCCGCGGGTGGCGCCCGGACCTCGTCGTGCGCGAGACCCAGGAGTACGCCGGCTGCGTCGCCGCCGAGGTGCTCGGCATCCCCCACGCGTCCGTCCGCACCTCCTCCCCCTCCTCCCAGTACGGCCTGCGACATCTCGTCGCGGAGGCGTTGGCACGGCTGCGCGAACTGAACGGATTACCGCCCGACCCCGATACGGAGATGCCCTTCCGCTACCTGCATCTCGCCGCGGA
>JAICJW010000587.1 GCA_025928215.1 Chloroflexia bacterium
CATGTGCTGGCGATGATGCTCGCGTTCGCGCGCGCCCTCCGGCCGCTCTTCCACCAGCAGGATCAGCACCAATGGCCGGAGGACGACGCCACCTTGCCGACCTTCGAACTCGGTGGGCAGACGCTCGGCATCATCGGTATGGGTGAAATTGGCCAGCAGTTGGCGCGCAAGGCGCACGGGATCGGCATGCGCGTGCTCGCTATCCAGCGGCACCCCGATCGGAAACCGGCGTATGTCGCACGGTTGCTCGCCGGCGATGCGTTGCCGGAACTGCTCGCGGAGTCCGATCATGTCTGCCTTTGCTTGCCGCTGACGAGCGCGACGAAGTACACGATTGATCGGGACGAACTGGATCAGATGAAGCGCACGGCGTATCTCTATAACATCGGCCGGGGCGGCCTGATCAATCAGGAAGCGCTCATTTCCGTTCTGCGCGGCGGCACGCTGGCGGGCGCGGGCCTCGATGTGACGACGCCCGAACCGCTCCCGCCCGATTCTCCCCTCTGGGAGATGCCCAACGTCCTCGTCACCGGCCACACCGCCGCCAGCACTCCGCATTACTGGGAGCGTGGGATGGACCTGCTCGTCGAGAATGTCCGCCGCTTCCTCGCGGGAGACGAATTGCGCGATGCCGTGGACATCAAAGCAGGATATTGAAACCGTCCGCTACCGAACGGTCATCGGCACGCGGTGGTAGCCGGTGGCGCCGAGGGGGATCGGCGGGGTGGATTCGGCGGGTTGGAGTGTGCCGCCGCCATCAGTGGCGCGGACGAGTACCTTGAACTCGCCCGCTTTCGGCGGCGTCCACTGGTACGCCCAGAAGACCCACGTCAGGGTGCCGAGCGGCGGTTGGAGCGCGGCCTGCTCCCACGATGTACCGTCGTCCGTGCTCACCTCGACGCGCGCGATGCCGCGACTTCCCGCATAGGCAATCCCCGCGACCACGGTCGGAACGCCAACGGCGAGTTGATCCTTGCGCGTCGGCGTGTCAATGCGTGCCATCGTCTGCACGATCGCGGTGTCCGACCACCCCTGCCGCTCCCAGTAGCCGAGATAGTCATCCGACGTGACGGTGATGCGCGTGATCCACTTCGGGTTCTTCATGCCGTAGTGGGCGGGGAAGATCAGCCGGGTGGGGAAGCCATGCCGCTCCGGCAGGGGCACGCCGTTCAGTTGGTAGGCGAGAATCGTCTGCTCTTCCGTCGCCTCCGCAATCGGGATCGCGGTCGTGTAGCCATCGTCGCAGGTGAACTGCACCTTGACCGCGCCCGCCTTGATGCCCGCGCGTTCCAGGACGATGCGGAGCGGCACACCCGTCCATTGTCCGTTGCTGATTAGGTCGCCGCCAATCTCGTTGCTGATGCATTCCTGTGTTCGCAGGAAGGTCGTGCTGGGTAGCGCGAGCAGGTCCTCGTAGGCCAGCGTCGTCGGGCGCTCGACCATGCCATCCACCGTCAGCCGCCATTTCTCCTGCCGCACGACGGGATCGCTGAAGTTCTTTGAAATAACGTAGAAGTGGTCGCTGTCCGTCACTTCAGGCGGCAGTTTGTTCGCGACGAGTTGAAACATCAGGTCGGCCGCCGGGTTGGATGGCGCTGGTTCGAAGGGCACGGGTGGCGTCGCGGTATTCAGCGGCGCCGTACTGCTCGCCGGTGTCGCGGTGGCGGTCGGGCCGGTCGTCGTTCCGCTCGACGGGGCGGCGGACGGTGGAG
>JAICJW010000315.1 GCA_025928215.1 Chloroflexia bacterium
GACGAAACGGACGGTCCGAATATCGACGACCCGGCCGCTCGGCGTGCGCTGTCGCCATTCTTGGAGGAGCATCCCGGAGCGATAATCGAGCGTGCGCCGATGGGCGAGCGTCTCGCCACGGTGGAGCGCCATGGCTATCCCGTCGATACGGAGGGTGAACCGCGTCCAATCCGGCGCGGGGATGAGTGCACGGATACCATCGGCGGTGTGCGGCGTGGCGAACAGCCCCGCCACAAAAGTGCGCGGTCGCGATGCGCGCAGGGGTCGGTCGAGGGAGCCGCGCACGCCCAGGAAGCCGTTACTGACCGTGCAGTGCGATTCCGTCTCGTGTTCGAGCACCGCGCGGAGATGCGCGTGGTCGCCCTCGTCGATACGCCATAGCGGATCCGGTGAGAGGGCGATATCCAAGCGATTCTCGCGCGAGCGCGGCCCGCTTGGAGGCCGACGCCGGTCGTGCCGCCAGGCTTGATCGGCCAACACAGCCCGGAAGCGGGGCGGGCCACCACCCAGATGGACAACACCGGCAGGGGCGCCGTTTGGCTCATTGCCGACCGACACGACCGTTGCGCCGGCAACCTCCGCGCGCAGCCGATCATCACTTCCCGGAAAGCCGGCGATCGGTCCGAATTCGTCGCCCACGATCAGGACATCCGACGGGTCGATCCGCTGCGGGTGAAGCAGGTGCCGCACGATCCACCGGACGGCGTCGCCCTTGTCGGTCAGGCCCACCTCGATATGTTTCACATCGCTCGTAATCCGCGCATCCGGCAGCCCCTGCATTTTCGCCACCTCGGCAGCCAGATGGATGGCCTGATTGAGCCCCCCGGCGAATCCGGCGGCCCGCAAACGCCTCTCCACGGTCGCGAGCAGCGCGTCGATCCGCGCCTTCGGGGGATTGGCCCACGCGGGGAGGGGGATGAGGTCGATCTTCCGCCGGTTGAGGCGATCGGAGACGACACCGATCTCGAGGTGCGTCGTTGCGCCGATCGCGTCGCGGAGCGCTTCGGCGATGGCGGAGAGTTTCCGCTCCTCGTCGGCGGTGGCGACGCGCAGCCAGCGGCGCACGATCGTGCCCCGGCGATCGAAGCCGTACACCTCCGAGCCACGGTTGGTGCAGAGGAGGATACGCCGCCGACGGGTGGCGGGGATACGGCGGATGAGTTGCCGCTCGATGTGGCCGACATTCGTCCCCGTCACGACGACGATCCAGACCTTTTGCGCGAGGAGCGACATGAGGAGAGTCGCCAGCGGCGTGGCGTCCTCCTCGCGGTCCACGACGGCCGTGCCGTCCCAATCGAAGATGATCGCCCGCCAGGAGTGGGCGAGGCGCTGCCCATCGTCGTCCATGGCTGCCACCGAACGGTCGAGCATTTCCAGTATCACCGGTAGAACGGCGGGTAGGGATGGCCTTCGGTTCGGCCTATGCCCACGCCCGCACGTCCAAGAGTCAGCCGGAGCGCTACTTTCGCGACATGTTCCCCGAAGCCCTGGGCGGCGCGTTCCTGCTCCGTCATTGGCCGAGTTCCCCGCGCGCCCGTGACGACGGTCGCGCCATACGGGGCCAAGTCGTTCTCAAGGGTCGGCATCCGCTGGCCGAGGGTGACGACGAACATGCCGGGAGTGCGCGATTGATCCGGCGGCTCCGTCACGCACTCCTCGAAGAAACGTTTGACGGGAGCCGCCATGGTACCGAAGTGGGCGGGTGAGCCGACGATCAGCGCGTCCGCCGCCGCAATCCTGGCAACCGCTGCGGCCCGATCGGTGGTGATCCCTTGCGCCTCTGCTCCGGCTGGTGCGGTCCTGAGATAGCGACCCTCCACTTCAAGGTGCTCCATTTCCGCGCCTTCGACACATTCGACACAGCGGACGCCCGTGGCGATCTGCTCCGCCAATGCTTTGAGGGCTCCAAAGCGGCTGTAATACAGGATCAGCAGATGGATGGGCGCCGGCGATGCCGCCATCACGCGCCTCCGCATTTCCGAGCGCCATCGTGCACTCCGTTGGGCGAGAGCGGATGTGGCACCGGTGGATTGAGCGCCATCCACCCCGGTACGGTCCTGTCGCGCGTCGCGCGGTGATCGATAGCGCGTTCATCGATCAATGTGCGGTAGAGTCGCTCGTAGCCGATCGCCATGGCGCGGGCGGTGAAGTGCTGCTCCACCCGCTGACGACACGCCACGCGATCAAGCGCACCTAGGTGGTCCACTGCCGCGATCAGCTTGTCCACCGTGGGGCGGATGAAGCCCGTCACGCCGTCCACGACGATCTCCGGCACGGAGCCGCACGGTGTCGCGAGCACAGGCGTGCCGCACGCCATCGCCTCAATCATCGTCAGGCCGAAGGGTTCCGGCCACTGGATCGGGAAAAGCAGCGCCCGCGCGTTGCCGAGGAAGGCGCTCTTCTCCTCCTCAGCAATCTCGCCGATCCATTCGATGAATGTCCCGTCGATGTCGCCCCGGATGATGTCGAGGTATTCCGGATGGTCGTCGTCCACCTTCGCGGCGATCTTCAAGGGGATGCCGGTGCGCTTGGCGATCGCCACCGCCTGGCCGATCCCCTTGTCCGGGGCGATCCGCCCGAGGAAGGCGAAGTAGCCGCCCGCCCCGGTGCCGACATGGAGGTGGGAGAGATCGAGCCCGTGATAGACATTGCCGACCCAGCGGGTCTGCGGCAAGGGGCGCCGTTGGTTCCGGCTGATCGAGTTCACCGCCGCGTCCGGGTAGCCATCGTAGACCAGCGGCAGGGTCGGCAGATCGAGCCGCCCATGCAGCGTGGTGAGGACGGGCGTCTGCACGAAGCGGATGAAGGGGAAGGTGAAGAAGTCCACATGCGAGTGGATGATGTCGAAATCGCGCGCCCGTTCGAAGACGGTGCCGAGTTGGAGCATCTGCGGCGGGTGGATGTCGCGCGGCATCTCCAGGCCATCCCGCAACCGCAAGCCCTCCGGGACAATCGGCGCGAGGTGCGCGAGCGTCTTCGAGTCGCCGCTGGCGAAGAGCGTGACATCATGGCCGCGACGGACGAGTTCGTCGGTCAGGGCCGCGACGACGCGCTCGGTGCCGCCATACTTGCGCGGCGGCACACGCTCGGCGAGCGGCGCGATTTGGGCGATCCGCAAAGGCGGTGTCTCCATCTCTCCCCCTGGTTCAGCCACCGGTGGCACCCTGGTGGGGCCGGTATCCATGCCCGCCAGGCCACAGTCAGCACGTCCTGGCCGCTGCCCGCGATCACCCGGGCGCGTCACCCGCTGCGTGCGGTGCCGCCCCGGTCGATAGCGGGTCGGTATCGCCGATCACCCCGGCCCGTACAATGAGGATCGGGCATGGCGCCTGGTCGAGTACACCTTCCGTCGTGCTCCCGAGCGCCCAGCGCAGCACGCCCCCGCGCCCGTGGCTGGCCATGATCGCGATCCCTGTCGGCCGCTCCGCGAGGAATGCTGCGATCACGTCCTCGGCACGATTGGTCACACTGCGTAGCCACCGCGTGCGCACCTCCAGGCCCGGCGCGCGCAGGCCCGTGGCAACCCCTGCAAGATACCCCTCGATCGCCTGCTCCTCCTCCCGCTCCATCCCCTCGGTCATCGGGTAATAGGCGGAATACCCCGCCTCCCAGCCGGCGGTTGCCAGATAGGTGAGACTCGGAATCACGCGGAGCAGTGTGAGCGGCGCCGAGAGCGCGGTGGCGATCCGTGTCGCGAGCGGCAATGCTCCCTCGGCGAGCGCCGAGCCGTCGAGCGTCACCGTGACTCCCGTGATCGCCGCCTCGCCTGCTGATGCCTCCGCTTTCGATGGCGGGACGACCAATGTGGGGACGATGGCGTTGCGTACCACATGCTGCGCCACGCTCCCCATCCGCACGCGTTCGATGCCGGTGCGGCCGTGCGTGCCCATCACGATGAGATCGCATCCCGCCTCCTCGGCGTAGGCCGTGATCTCCGCGCCGGGATTGCCGTGGCGGATCACCGTCGTCACGGCGCGCCCGCGCGCCCGCAGCGGCGCGGCCACCGACTCCAAATAGGCGGTGCCGACGCTGATCTGCCGCTCGTCGGACTCTCGGGCGGTGGCGCTCGGCAGTCGGGTGAACTCCGGCAGGGGCTCGACGTCGCCGAGGAGGCTGAGGCGGGCGTCCAAGGCGCGGGCGAGCGTGGCTGCGTAGGGCACGGCAACCGCAGCAAGGCGCGAGCCGTCGAGCGGGACAAGGACGTGACGCAGCATGGTGGGTTTCCTTTCCGAGCGCGAGCCGATCTACGAGCAGGATAGGGCAGGGAACATGACAAAACCGTGACGGTGAGGATGCGTGCTGTTGCAATCCCGTGGAAACCGGCCAAGATGAACCGCTCCCGAGCGGTATTGACACGCTTTTGCGATCTGTTCGGGCCATTTCCTCACACGCATGCAACGGCTTTGTCGCTATTGTGGAGGAGCCAGAGCCGTGCCGCATGCGAGACAAGGAGAGCGTATCATGACAAGCATCACTTCGGACATCGGGATCCAGACCGATATCCTCGACGAACTCGAGTTCGACCCGGAGGTCACCGTGACGAACGTCGGTGTTGAAGTGGACGATGGCGTCGTCACGCTCACCGGCACCGTGGACACCTACACGGAAAAGATTGCGGCCGAGCACGCGGCGTTGCGGGTGGCCGGGGTGCGGGCACTGGCGAACGATCTGGTCGTGGCACCTGAGGTGGCGGGCGTCCTGACGGACACCGAGATCGCCACGCGCATTGCCGATGCCTTCGATCTGGATACCGCTGTCCCCGCGGGTATCATCGCGCGGGTCGAGGACGGCCGGGTGACCCTGCACGGTCAGACGGTGTGGCACCATCAGCGCGCGGCGGCGGAAAGTACCGCCCGGCGGATCGCGGGGGTACGATCGGTCACCAACCAGATCCGCATCGTGCAACCGGCGATCGCGCCCCACACGGTCGAGACGCAGATCTTCCGGGCGCTCGTGCGCCATGCGGTGGTGGACGCGCAGCAGATCGCGGTCGCGATCGATGGCAGCCAGGTGACACTTTCCGGCACGGTGCGCACATGGGCCGAGCGGCAGGAAGCGATCGCAGCCGCTTGGCGGGTCGGCGGGGTTACCGAGGTCGTGAATCATATCGCCGTCCGGCCAATAGTTCCGATGTAGCGGAGCGGCGTCGGCATGACACGGGGAGTTGGCTAGGTTGATGCGCGTCGCGGACAGGGACCGGACGGCCGGAGGAGAAGGTACGGATGGCTTGGTGCGACGATCAACGGATATCGCGGCACATCGCGCGCTACAAGGACACCTTCGCGGCGTGGCAGGACGGGCATGCGGCTGCTGAACGGGGATGGATCATCGAGGCGACGACGCACGCGCCGC
>JAICJW010000238.1 GCA_025928215.1 Chloroflexia bacterium
GATCAGTCCGCTGACGAGCAAATTTGTGTCGAGCACCATCCGTGTGCGCGCGGGGTTATGCGCGCTCATGGTGCTCGGCGCGCACCTCCTCGACCGCCGCAGTCACATCCGCTAATACTGTATCGGGATCACAGGCGGCGTTGCGCTCCTGCATCTTCTCGATTACCGCCCAAACGCGCGCCGCTGCCTCCGTGAGCGCTTGATATGTGGCGGGATTAATCACTACTGCGACGGGCTTTCCCTTCTTTTCCACGACGACCGCCTCGCCGGTATAATAGACCGCACCGAGGAGATCAGCGAAGTTGGCGCGCGCCTCGCGCGATGACATGTGTTTAACCACCAGCGTACTCCTTTCTGACCTGAGCATGGCAGGTTGCGTACCTAATGTCAATATCGCCGCTGAGTACGCATCTGCATCAGCTTTTCCTATCTCTGCTATCAAGAGCATCATGCCCGTCGCGCCCTTCGTCCGTATCACCGATCGCGGCGTTGTGGATACGCTGACGCAGGAATTCATCGCGATGGGCGGGGGAGATACTGATTGACGTCGGTACCGGTGGGTGCTATCGTCGCCATATATTAACGACTCCCCTATGGTTTTCACCGGGACGCTATTCCCCGGCATGGTGCGACAGAACGGCGTATCGCCTGCGTCAGTGCGCGGGCGATTGGTCGGTACCGTTTTCGGATGTGGTCGTTGTGGCGATTTCCTCCTCCATCGCCGCGCTATGAGAAGGGAGTTTGAGACGGGGAAGTGGTCCGCGCGAACATCTGCGGTGCGTTGACACGCTGAACGGAGGACACCATGGTATGCACGTCGCTGGCTCGTCGGTCCTATTTCGCTCCGCTCGTCGCCGGTATCGCATTCGTGCTTCTGCTCGCGGGATGCGGAGGGAGTTCCGCAACGAACACCCCCGGCAGTAGCAGTGCGGTGGGAAGCCCGGCTGCGAGTGGCGGAGGCACAAGCGCGAGCGCAAACACGTTCAGTGCCGGGAAAGGGTGCAAGCATGTCGCCTTCCTCTCGCCCGATACCACCGCTGGCGGGCGATGGGAGGCATACGATCATCCACTGACTGAGACGGCCGTGAAGGCAGCATTGCCGGGTGTTACCTTCGACGCGGTGAACGCGCAGAATAGCACCGACACCCAATTGACGCAGGCATCGAGCGAACTGACGAAGGGTGCATGCATCCTGATCGTTGTCGCGGTGGATAGTACGGCGGCGGCGTCAATCGTTCAGAAAGCGAAAGCCAGTAATGTGCCGGTCATCGCCTATGATCGCCTGATTCAGGACAATGACCTCGCCTACTATGCTACGTTCGATAATGTGAAAGTCGGCCAGACGCAGGCGCAGTACATCAAGGATCATCACAAGAAGGGCGACAACGTCGCGATGATCAATGGCTCGCAGACCGACAACAACGCGCTCCTCTTCGCGCAGGGCGCGCATGACATCCTCGATCCACTCTTCGCCAGTGGCGAACTGCATAAGGTCTACGAGCAGTACACGCCGGGCTGGACGGCCGCCACCGCGCAAACGGAGATGGCCGCGGCGCTCACCGCGAACAACAACAACATCCAGGTCGCCTATGTCGCGAATGATGGGATGGCGGATGCGGCGGTCGCCGCGCTCAAGGCGCAAAATCTTAATGGCAAAGTGCTTGTGACCGGGCAGGATGCGGAACTCGCGGCAGTGCGTGACATCCTGACCGGCGATCAGAGCATGACCGTCTATAAGCCGATCAAGAAACTGGCGGATTCCGTCGGGAAACTCGTTGCTGCCATCAGCAATGGCTCCAGCACGGCGGAGATCGTGACCGGACAGAGTAAGACGACCGGTGGCGCGACGATCCCCTCCATATTCAACCAGGTGACCGCCGTTGATAAGAGCAATGTCGCGACAACCGTGGTCGCGGACGGGTTCCTCTCCAAGGCTGACCTGTGTAAAGACTTGCCCGCGGGCACCGGCGGACTCTGCTGAGTGATGGTGGCGCACATGCGCGGGCATGGGTGGGGTGCGCGTTGGCGTACCCCATCTCTCTTGTCTATGGATGAACCACAGGGCATCGTTCCGGTTCATCCGGTCGGTTCGTTCATTGCCGGGGAGGATCATCGTGGCAGAGAGTACGACGGGGGTCGGCAGAGCGCCCATACAGACCGCGCGCGGTGAACCGCGCTTGCGCGTGGCCGCGATCAGCAAGGCGTATGGCGCGGTGCAGGCGCTCGTGGATGTTGATTTTGAGGTTTATGCGGGGGAAGTCGTTGGTCTGGTCGGCGATAATGGCGCGGGGAAGTCCACGCTCGTCAAGGCGCTCGCCGGCGTCATTCAGGCCGATTCCGGGGCGATGTATCGGGATGGTCAACAGGTCCATATCATCAGCCCGCACGACGCGACGCGCCTGGGTATCGAGACCGTCTATCAAGACCTCGCGCTGTGCGACAACCTGGACGTCGTCGCCAATCTCTATCTCGGTCGGGAAGAGCAACAGACGGTCATTCCGGGAGTGGTGAAGCAGCTCGATGAGACACAGATGGAGGCGCGCACGAACCAGATCCTGCGCCAACTCGATGTCAAAATACCCTCAGTCCGCACCGTCGTCGCGTCGCTCTCCGGCGGCCAGCGGCAGTCTATCGCCGTGGCAAAGACGGTTCTGCGCAATCCCGCCGTCCTCCTCCTTGACGAGCCGACGGCGGCGCTCGGCGTCGCCCAGACACGGCAAGTGCTCAATCTGATCCGTCGCCTGCGCGAGCAGGGGCTGGCGGTCGTGATGATCTCGCACAATCTGGCGGACGTTTTCGAGGTGGCGGATCGTGTGGTCGTCCTCCGGCTCGGTCGGCGGGTCGGCTCGTTCGCGATCGGAGCGACCTCCTCCGAGCAGATCATCGCGGCAATCACGGGGGCGGAATTCGGCGGCATTACGCGCGGGGCGAACGCGATGGACGCCTCTCATGAGGGATCGGAGATGGCGCAATGAGCACCGAAACGCTCGATTCGCAAGAGTTGGTACCGCCGCCGCCCGGCAGGAGCTTTCGTGCTCCCGGGGCGCTTTCCCGGCGGCTGCGTGGGGACCTCGGGCAGATCCCCGTCGTTCTCGCGCTCGTAATTATCGCGGTCTACTTCCAGATCGCGACCAGCGGTAACTTCTTGCGCGCGCGGAATCTGACGGAGATGATTCAGGAGATCATCACGATCGGCACACTTGGGCTTGGTTCCGTGCTCGTCCTGCTGATCCGTGAAATAGATCTCTCGCTCGGTAGCGTCAGTGGGCTTGGCGCCGGGGCAATGGTTGTTTTCTCGTATGGTCATGGCTGGCCGTGGCAGCTGGCGATCCTGGCGGGGCTGATCGTCGGCGCGCTCTGTGGCGCGATCAATGGCTTCTTCATCTCCGTCGTGCGCGTCCCGGCCTTCATCGTCACGCTGGCGGCGCTGATCGGCTATCAAGGCTTGCTTCTGCACATTATGTTGCCCACGACGACGCTCCCGATCCGCGATCCGAAAATCCTCGCCATCTCGACGACCTATTTGCCCGCGTACGCCGGTATCGGCCTGCCGGTGATCGGTGTCGCGATCTATGCGCTCACCCTCCTCCGGGATCGCACCAAACGCCAGCAGCACGACTTACCGATTCTTTCCCCAACGGAGTTGGGCTTGCGCATTGGCATCATCGGCGTCATGGCAATTGGCGCGGCGGTACTCTTTCAGTCCTATCGTGGCGTCCCGTTGACGGCGATGCTCCTGATCGGCTTGATCCTGCTCTTTTTTCTCATGATGCGACGGACCGCCTTCGGTCTGCATGTCTACGCGATTGGCGGCAATGCGGAGGCGGCGCGTCGGGCGGGTGTGGATATTGTCCGGCTGCGGATCATCGTCTTCACCCTCGCCTCCACGCTCGCGGCGCTGGGGGGCATCTTCCAGGCATCACGGCAAATCTCTGCCACGTCCGCGATTGATCCGACGCTGATATTGAACGCGATCGCGGCACCCGTGATTGGCGGCGTCAGCCTCTTCGGTGGCCGTGGTTCGGTCTGGGCGGTTATTCTCGGGTCATTGATCGTCGGCAGCCTGCTGAACGGCCTCGCGCTCACAGGTCAGGGCACGGACGTTGAGCAGATGGTGGAGGGTGGCGTCCTGCTCGTCGCCGTGATCGCCGATGCACTTGTGCGGCGACGGAGCGCCACGGGCGTGCGCTGAAGCCGCGTTCCTGCTGCATGCGGCGGGTGATAGGACGAAAGAGAAGGGCAGGACTGAATGTCCTGCCCTTCTCTTTTGCTGCGATTGCCGCAGTCTAGTAGCTGCGGTATCCGCCGCCACCGCGTGAGCCGCCACTTCGCTCTTCGCGCGGGCGCGCCTCGTTCACGGTGAGGGAGCGGCCATCCATCTGGTAGCCGTTGAACTGCTGGCCGGCCAGCAGCGCCTCCGCGTCGTTCGACATCTCGACGAACGCGAATCCCTTGCTCTGACCCGTCTCGCGATCCATGATCACGCGCACGGAACTGACGTCCCCCGCCCCGGCGAACAGGGAGCGGATCGCATCCTCATTCGTCGAATAGGGGAGGCCGCCAACATACAAACTCTTTGCCATTCCACTGTCTTTCTCGCCCGCCGGTCGGAACCTCACGCGCGACTACACGTTCTCGCGCCTGATCCATACCAGTAAGAAGCGAGGACATTTGAATTGCCAGTATATCACAGATTGCCGCCCGTGTGTCGGTTTTGCCACATTCGTCTACGCAACAGGATCGTAGCCGCGATGGCGGGCATGCAGGGGCGCGGCAGCGACACGCAGTGAGGCGAGGATCTCCACATAGGAGCGAGCGACCGATGTCTCGTGGTAGGAGATGCCCCGCTCCCGGCAGAATGCCGCGACGATCCGCTGCGCCAGCCGCAACCGGCTGCGCGACATGGACGGGAAGAGATGGTGCTCGATCTGATAGTTGAGGCCGCCGTACAGCCAATCGGTCACCGGATGCCCATAGACATTGCGCGCGGTAAGGACCTGCGCACGCAGCGGGTCCAGCGGCGTCTCGTCATCAATCATCGCCATCCCCTTGTGGTTGGGCGCGAAGACCAGCCCGAGGTAGATGCCTGTACCTGCCTGATGGACCAGAATGAAGAGGAGTGCCAACCACGGGCCAAAGAAATAGAGCGGTATCCCCACATACAACACGGCGTTCAGGATCAGCGCAGCGGCTTCCCAGCGGCGGTAGCGGGAGCGCTCGCGCAGCACATAGAGCGCGCTCGATAGTCGCTGGCCGTAGGCGACGAGCGAGAGCAGCGGCAGCGCGCACCAGACCTGGTGTTTCGCGACCAGCCGCTGCACCCCCCGCTTCTCCATTGCCTGCTCGGGGGTGAAGGCGATCATCGGCAATTCGATGTCAGGGTCCATGTCGGCGTGGTTCGGATTCGCGTGATGTGCGTTGTGCTTCCCCACCCACCAACCGTAACTGGCTCCCAGGAGCAGATCGCCACCGATCACGCCAACGAGCGCGTTCTGCCAGCGACGGATGAACCCCTGCCGGTGCCCGGCGTCGTGGACGAGGAAGGCGACCTGCACCGAGACGACGCTGAAATAGAGCGCGCCAACGAGGACGCCCCAGAGCGCGTGGAAGGCGATGAGGAACGCGATACCGCCCGCGATCAGCCCGCCCGTTATCAGGAGACCCACGCCGAAGGAGCGGGATTGCGGTTCGAGCAACCCGGCCTCCTGCACGCGGCGCCGGAGTTCGCGGTGGTCGTTGATCGGAAGCGGACGGGAGTCAGTATCGGGGAGGGAGAGTGTCGGGGCCGTCATTGGCCCACCTTTCTGCAACATCAGGAAAACACGACAAAAGCGGAAACGGGCGATCTGCCGCCCGGCCGTGAGAACGCTCGGTCGTTGTCAGCGCTGCATCACCAGTATAACACATTATGAACAAATTCATCCGATATTGGCGGAAACCGGGAGAATTCGCTCTTTCCTCCGGATGATTTTGCAATCGGCTCCTAACGAGGCGGCGGAAAGAGCGTGCGTGCCGCAGAAGATCAGCGTGCGGTCCTCCGCGCTCCGGTCGGCGAAGTGCGTCATAGAGAGACCGAAGGCGATGTGCAACCACCCGGTGCCTCGCCCGTTATAGGATTCAAGTACGAATAATACAGACAAGGAAGGTTCGTCCGAGTGCGAACCTGTCGTCTGAGCGAACCCATCGCTCGGTATCGTGGAGGCCGTTGCTTCGGAGGTGTGCGATCGGTGGTAATCCCTGCCACGATCCGGGGACGGCTACGGCAAAAATCAGGAAGGAGGGGATGGTAAAACGACTGATCGGTGCGTTGATCGCGTACGGTGAGAGAAGGGGAAATCGCATGAACATCCGCGTGTGGCGTATCCTGTTGACGCTGGCGATCGTCGGAGTCTTGACGGTTCTTCCAAGTGCGAATACGAGCACCGTCCAGGCATTGGATTACTCGCATCTCAACAAGGTACAGAAACGGATCCTCTCCGGCTTCGCCGAACTCCAACTCAATGAGAATTCTCCCGCCAGGGCGAGCGTCAAGCCCGGCAACTTTACGCCCACGGGGGACGATGGCTGCACGCAGCACCTCCGGGCAGACGTCAAAGTCAATCAGAACTGCCTGAATCTCAGCGATCCGGATTTGCAGGGCCGGGCGCAGGCGGAGAATGAGACGGCAATCGCTCAGGACCCGCAACATCCCGATCACATGCTCGCCGGCTTCAACGATTACCGTCGGGGCGACGGTAACTGCTACGGCGCGTACAGCCTCGATGGTGGAAAGAGCTGGACGGACACCACGGTCCCGATGGGCTTCACACGCGGTACGGCTTTCGGCGCCGCCCGGGAATACTGGGAGGCCGGGGGCGACACCGCGGTCGCATGGGACACGAAGGGCAACGCCTACTTCCAGTGTCAGGTCTTCCAGCGCGGCAAGCCCACGACCACCAACCCTGACGCTTCGAGCGCCGTCTATCTCTTCCGCTCGACGGGCAATTTCGGCGCTTCCTGGAATTTCCCGGGCCGCCCCGTGATCGAGTTCGCGGATGTCGTGGGGACAAGTGGCGTGCTTGAAGATAAGCCGTACATGACCGTGGACAACCACGTCGGCAGCCCATTCCAGGATCGCGTCTATGTGA
>JAICJW010000004.1 GCA_025928215.1 Chloroflexia bacterium
ATGCCATTGGTGAGGCGAACGCGGGCGATCTTGCGGAGGGCGGAGTTCGGCTTCTTCGGAGTCATCGTCTTCACTTGCGTGCAGACGCCCCGCTTCTGCGGTGAACCCTTCCCCGCCTTCGTCTGGCCGGCATACCGACCGAGCGAGTTATTTGTGAACTGGAGCGCTGGCGCTTTCGTCTTCTTCGACACGGGCGTTCGACCCTTGCGCACCAGCTGGCTAATCGTTGGCATTCCTACGTTTCTCCTTCAGTCCACACACGCCTGCTGCCCGTGCAGCAGCCGCGAAGGGAGAGTATACCAACCCATCGAATGCGCGTCAATAGCCATTTTTATTTGATTTGACACGGACCATCACCGAAAATGGCGTGACGAAAGGGACACAACGTTGACATTCATTCTCGCGCGTGGTAAATTCCCAACTTAGCAATTATCAGCGAATTAGCATATCCCGACTACGGGAACAACAGGAGCGCGCCTGATGCGACTGATACCGGTGTCCCTCCGCGGCTTCGGTGTGCTTGTTGCGGCGCTTCTCCTGCTCTCCGCTCTCCCGGCTGGCCTGGTTGCCGCCGCGCCGGTCGTGAGCAACTGCAATGACAGTGGCACCGGATCGCTGCGGGCCGCGATTGCCGCCGCCGTTGCCGGAGATACGATCACCTTCGGAGTGAACTGCCCGAGCGGGTCAGGCACGCAGATCACCCTCGCGAGTCCCCTGACGATCGCACAGAACAATCTGACGGTTGACGCCACGGGACACACGATCGTCGTGGACGGCAATAACCAGGTTACGGACTTCACTGTGACGGGCGGAACAGCGGCACAGCCTGTGACGCTGAACGGACTTACCATCCAGCACGGCAACGCGTTTAATATTAACGGCAACGGCGCTGGCGGTGGCATCTACAACACCGGGACGTTGACAGTAAAGAACGGCATCCTCACCGCCAACACGGCCTCCGGCTTCGTCGCCGGTGACGGCGGCGGCATCTACAACGCTGGCACGCTAACGGTGACGAACAGCACCTTCTCTGCAAACTTCTCCAGGAACGGCGCCGGCGGCGGCATCGCCAACGACGCCGTTGGCAGCGTACTGACGGTGACGAACAGCACCTTCTCTTCCAACCGCGCCACCGGCGGCGGCGGCATCTACAACACCCAGAGTGCGACGGTGACGAACAGCACCTTCTCCGATAATACCGTGAGTGGCATCAACGGCGTCGGCGGTGCCGGTATCAGCACCAGCGGCACGCTGACGCTGACCAACAGCATCGTTTCCGGCAATAGCCTAATTACTCCCCCTAACAACAACACCCCTGGCGGCGGCATCTACAACGCTGGCACGCTGACGGCGGTCAACACCCTGATCGCGGGCAATGACGCCCCAACCAGCCCCGATGTATCAGGCGCCTTCGCCCCCAATAGCAAGAACAACCTGCTCGGCAACGCCAGCGGTTCCACTGGCATCAGCGACGGCGACGGCAATCACAACATCGTCGGTCATCCCGCCGTGCTCGGCTCACTCGGCAACTACGGCGGCCCAACGCAGACGGTTCCGCTCCTCGCCGGTTCCCCCGCAATTGACCATGGCGACGACGCCACCTGCCAGAACACCGCCGGGATCGCCCCGGTCGCAGGCAAGGATCAGCGCGGCATCACTCGACCGCAGGGGCCGCACTGCGACATCGGTGCCTTTGAAGCGATGACGACCACCGGACCACCCCCCGCCCCGACCAACCTGCACGTCACCGGTGCGACGAACAACGCGGTCTCCTGGGCATGGACGGAGACGGATCCCTCCGCTCCCCTCGCCTTCACCGTGGACGGCGCCCACCTCTACAGTCTCGCCGCTGGCACTACCACCTACACCCTCTATGGCATCGCCTATGGCTCCTATGGCTGCATGAGCATCGCTGCCTATAACAGCAGCGGCGCCTCCCCCTACACCCCCTACGCCTGTAGTTACGTCGTCCCTTACACCCCTTACATTCCCCACTTCACCAGCGCCACCACTTCCACTGTCAACTTCGCCTGGAGCGACTACGACGCCCTCTCTTATGAAGCCGCCTTCGATGGCACGACCACCCATCTTCTCGGTGTGAATGCCACCGGCTACTCCGCTCCCACCGCAGCAGGGTACTATGCCTGCATCTCGGTCGTGGCCTATAACGTCTCCTATGCCTCCCCCTACTCCCCCTACACCTGTGCGTACGCTCTGCCGCTTACACCCAGCTCGTTGCATGTGACGGGTCATACGACAACGACCGTCAGTTTCGCGTGGACGGATCACGATCCGTACTCGGGGATCGGGGCGACGACTGGGGGGCCGTTGTTCGCGCTGGCAGCGGGAACGACGAGTTATATGGTGACGGGGTTGGCGTCAGGGCAGTACGGGTGCCTTGATCTGGCGGCGTACAACGCATCGGGGGCATCGGGATACACGGGCTACGTCTGCGGGCAGGCGGGATAGGTAGGAAATAGCAGGCGGTGCGCGCACTACCCGTCTGAAACAGTCGCGGATCGAATCATACGAACGCGAGAGGCCGGGATGGTATCCCGGCCTCCGGAATCATGCGCCCACGGTGAGGCTCATCGCGGCGGTTGTGGGTCGCTCGGATCCTTGTTGGGTGGCCATCCGCCCTGATCGTGCTCTGGGGACGGCCCCTGCGGTGGCTGCGGCGGATACTGACCGCCATAGGGAGATTGCCCCGGCCCTCCTTGCGGCGGTTGTGGCGGAGGGCCGTACCCGCCGCCATAGGGCGGCTGCGGCGGTGGCTGGGGCGGATACTGACCGCCATACGGTTGGGGCGGCGGTTGGCCGTAGCTGCCGGGACGCTGCGGCGGTTGGCCATATAGAGGCTGACTACCATACGAGGGCTGCCCGTATGGCGGCGGTTGCTGCCCCCCATACGGCGGCGCGCCCTGCGTGGGATACTGAGCCGTCGGATACCCCCCCGCGACGGCGACGGCCGGTTTCGCGCCCCGGCCACGCCTCGCGAAGAAGAGGCCCGTCCCACCACCGACGACGAGCACGAGAATCGCCAGGGCGATCCAGAGCGTCGTATGGCCTCCACCGGAGGTGTTCGTTGTCGCTGTCGTCGTGGTTGATGCCGCGGGTGCACCGTTCCCCGACAGGACACGACCACCGATCGTCGGGAGGGTCCGACCACCGCTCGTCGTCGCCGCCACCGCGACGGGATTGCCGCCCTGACTGCCGCTTTTGTCCGATTCGACGAAGATGTCCGCCTTCTTATCACCGGCTTTGAAACTCCACGAAACCGTGGATTTATCCACCTTTGCCAGCGCGTCTTTGTTGATAATTTTGCCCGGCATCGTGAATGCGAGATTGACGATGCCATCCGTAGCGCCGAAGGCGCTCGGATCGAGGCCAGGGATCGCGGTGCTGCTCGATGTGTCGCTCAGGCTGCTGAGTGGGTCCACCTTGCCATCAATACGCACGCCGTTCGCAGTTGCCTGCGCCGTAATCTGGACGATGTCCGACTGCGTACTGCTCGCGCTCGTGCCGGTCGAACCGGTCGTCTGATTCAGCGACGAGTTACTGCCGAGCACCGTGTTGATCTGCGTCTGCATCTCTTCGAGCGACTTGAAGGTAAACGAGGCATCCACACCCTGGAATTTATCGTTCTGATACGGCTTCGATGTGCCGCCAAGCTGGGTGATCTGCGTCGTCAGATCGGCGAAGGGGTCCTGCTGCGCGGTCGGGGTCTTCCGCACGGAAGACGCGCTCGGTGTGCCGATGCTGCTCGCAAGGCCACCCGCAAGCAGCAACGCCTGCTTCGAGACGCCAAGCCGGATCTGCGACGTGCCGGTGAAGTCCGGCTTGATCGTACTTTGCTGATTGACCTCGACACAGGCCGAGAGCAACAGTGCCATCACCGCGAGCAGACTGACTGGCACAGCCCGCCGCCACAGCCGCCCATTCCGCTCAGAAGGCGCCCGCGTCCCGATTCGCCCTGCCCACCGTATCAGCGCCATGACCATCCCTCCTCACCATCCGCCCATGCGGCAATGCGCGATGCGTCACCGCCCCCATCCCCTCGTCGGTCCGGTTCCTTCAGAGGCTACCCATTCGGGAAATGTTGCGTGAAGGGATGATAGCAGATTGCCACGCGATATACCCGATAATGACGGAATAAACGACGCGAACGCGAAAAGGTTCCGGGTTCAGGGCTGTTCCGCGCGCTCGACGGTGTAGGTATATCCCTGCTCCGCGAGAAAGAGCCGCCGGTGCCGGGCGTACTGCACCTCGCGTGTTCCCGTCGTGACGAGCGTATAGAAGAGACTCGCTCTGCCACGTCCATTGGGCCGGAGCAGGCGACCAAGGCGTTGCGCCTCCTCCTGCCGCGACCCAAAGTGGCCGGAAACCTGGATGGCAACGGTCGCGCCGGGCAAGTCCACTCCTTGATTCGCGACGCTCGAAACGATGAGCGCGTGTGTCTTCCCATCGCGGAAGGACGCATACAGTCGCTCGCGTTCCGGCGCCGGGGTGTCGCCGGTGATGAGGGGCAAGCGCAGCCGCCGCGCGAGCCGGTGCAGCAGGCCGAGGTGGCCGCCGATCACGAGGGTCGGCGCGCCGCGATGCCGGGCGAGTAAGCGCTCAACGACCGCGTCCTTGCGCGGATTGAGCGCGGCGGCATTCGCGTCCAGCGCGGCGCCTGCCGGTGGCCAGCCGGAGGCGAGCGGCACGCGGACCTCAATACAGCGCGCCGGCGCAATCCATCCTTGCGCTTCCAACTCTCGCCACGGGCGACTGAAGAGAATCGGGCCGACGAGCGCGAAGACGTCGGTCTCCCGGCCATCTTCACGGATGAGCGTCGCGGTCAGCCCCAACCGCCGCCGCGCCTGCATCGCCGCACTCGCGCAGAGCCGGAAGCCGTCGGCGGGGAGCATGTGCGCCTCATCGTATATGACCAGCCCCCAATCGGCGTCCGTGAACAGCCCGAGATGGCGCGGCAGGTTTCCACCACGCGCCCGCGATGTCAGCGCCTGATAGGTCGCAATCGTGACGGGAGCGAGGCGCGGTTTGCTCCCATCGAAGAGGCCGACCGCATCGGGCGGCAGGTCGGTCCAGATGCGGAATGCGCGCTCCCACTGCGCGGCATTTGTCCGCCCCGGGCAGAGAACGAGCGTCTGCGCCCGGAACCGTGCCGCCGCCGCGATACCAACGAGCGTTTTCCCCGCACCGCACGGCAGGAGAATCATGCCACCGCCTGACGCCCGCCCTATCGCCGCGACCGATTCCCGCTGGTATGGGCGCAATGCGGGCGCATCCGGGCGGAGCGTGAAGGGTACGTGCGCGCCCTTGACCACGCGAAGGTCGTCGTGTATCGGGTAACCGAGCGCCGCGAAGGCCAGCTTCAGCGGCCCCCGCTGCTCCGGCGCGACGGCGATGGTGCCTTGCCCGTCGGCATCGCGCACGACGGGCGGCAGCGGCAGACCCGACCGCTCGCGGAGCCGACCAAGCAGGTCGGCATCGGCGCCGGTCACGACGATGCCATCGGCGGTCTCGCGGAGCCGCAGTGCGTTCGCGCGGGCGAAGGTCTCCTGGATGAACGCCGCGGTCGCAGGCATGATGGCGCACGCGGTCAGGCCACGGAGCGTGGCGAGGACTGCCACGGCATCGAGACCAACGGTGGCAGCATTCCACAACGAAAGGGGCGTAAGGCGATAGGTAGCGAAACCGCTCGTGAGCCGCAGTAGTTCGGTGAACGGGCGAAGCGTGTCGCGTACGGCGGGCCAGCGCGGGTCATTCGTGCGGACCAGAAGCAGGTGATCGCGCTGGAGGACGACGAGGGGCGATCCGCCGTCAGGTTGCGTCAACCGGCTGCCTCACTCAGCACCGGCTCAAGCGGGGCGGGCTGGTGCGGCCAGACGGGCTGAAGAATATCCCACTGGTCGGGCGCGACGAGGATCATCTTTTCCAGTTCACGCGCCACCGCCTGGGTGTCGGCGGCACGACGTTGTTCCGGCGTCCCGGTGGATTCGGGCAATTGAAACTCGGGAAGGGCGACGGCGACAGAGCGTGTGTTGCCGATGCGATAGGCATAGGCAGGCAACAATGCCGCCCCCGTGCGGCGCGCGATCAGGGCTGGCCCGGCGGGGAGTGGCGTCCGCTCCCCGAAAAAGATCACCTCATCACTGCTCGTACCGACATTGCGATCCGCCAGCATCATCACGACTTTTCCGGCACGGAGCGCGCGAATGATGTTGCGCACATCTTCGGGGCCGGTCGTGAGCAATTGCACATCCTGATTTGCCCGTAAGCGGAAGAAATACTCATGCAGCCGCGGATCGCGGATATGCTCGACGACCGCAACGGTCGGGTAGCCGAGACTGCTCACATAGGATGGCACGAGATTATAACTGCCCAGGTGCGGCGCGACGATGATGACGCCCTTGCCACGCGCATGCGCCGCCGCGAGATGTTCGATATCACGAACATCGAAATAGGTGAGTAAATCCTGCCGCGATAGCGACGGAAGACGGAAAAGATCGTAATAGTTCTTCGCGACGGAGATCGAGGCGCGTCGGGCGCTCCGGGCAATCGCGCGGCGGGAGGCTCCGGGCAGGACGCGCCGCTGATTCGCGATCAGCGTTCGTCGCAGGCCACGAAAAAGAATGAATTGCCCCACACCGGCGACCCGCGCCAGTGCGTACGCAATTCGCGTCGGCAGCACCGACGCCAGCCATTCACAAAAGCGATAATAGCGGTATAGCACCGTTCCAACCGTCTTCCCGCAGCGAGATTCCCCACCATGCTCTCCCCCACCCTATTGTAGCGAAGTTAAAGCAATGAGCAATGAGGGGAGTCGAAGTTCGATGTTCGGAGGGCGTTCCTTATTCCGAACGCCGACCTCCGACCTCCGACCTTCCCCCCGGCCAGAGGGGGCGGAACATGTACCACTGGGCGGGATGCGCGACGATTGCCCGTTCCAGCGCCGTTGCGATCCGCTGCGTCAGCGCCGCGGCGTCCGCAGGTGGGTCGGGATCGGCGGTACCGGCCGTGACGAGTTCACAGAAACCATCGTACGTCACCATGTCCGGCCGCCGAAAGAGGCCGGCAGCGATGACCGGACACCCCGCCCGGAGCGCCAGTTGCGCGACACCGGCCGGGAACGTCGTCCGCTCGCCAAAGAACGTGACGGGGATGCCGCGCGGATCGGGGGTGTCTACCAGGACGACGAGCGCCTCTCCCCGCTGCAAGCCACGATACATCTCCCGGAGAGCACCGGGCCGCTCGACCGCGACGGCGTTCATCTTGAATTTTCGTCGCATCCGTGTCACCCAGCGATCGAGTTGGGGTGGGGAAAACGTATCCACCAACACCGTCGCTTTGTAGCCATACCCGGTGAGGACCGCGCCTGCTCGATCCCACGATCCCATATGCCCCGTGGCAACAATAAACCCCCGACCCTGCGCGGTGGCCCATGCGAGATATTCGAGGCCGGTGACACTGGCATGCGCGTTGATGTCGGCATGCGCGACGTACGGCAGCCGCAAGAAATCCACGAGCACGCGGGCATAATTGCCGAACGACTGCCGTGCCACGCTCCGCACATACGGCGACTCCTCTGGCTCGTTGAGGACGCGGGCAAGATTGAAGGCCGCCCAGCGGGAGTGCGACGGTCGCACGCGGCAATACGCCTCCCCGATTGCCCCCGCGAGGGCGTAGGAGAGGCGCACGGGACTGATGCTGAGAAGCGCGGAAGCGACGCGAACGGCCCAATAGAGCAATGATTCCGGGGCGGTTCGCGAACCGCCCCTACGATCTGTCACGTTAGCCGTTGCTGCCGGTCGAGACCGCCTTCGCACTCTTCTTCGCGCTGGCTGCGCCCGTGGCGTAGGTTTGAATGAACGTTTCGGTATCCTGCCGTGCCTGATCGTCTGTCACCTGCGCGGGGGGTGACTTCATGAAATAGGAAGACGGGGCAGTGAGCGCGCCGCTCAGTCCGTGATCGAGGGCGAGGCGAGCGCAGCGGATCGCGTCAATGACGACGCCCGCCGAGTTCGGGCTGTCCCAGACTTCCAATTTCAGTTCGAGCGAGAGCGGTACATCGCCAAAGGTCGTCCCCTCGATGCGGATGTTCGCCCACTTGCGATCGGTCAGCCACGGCACGTAGTCTGACGGGCCAACGTGGATGTTCTCCGGCGCAATCGTATACGGCAACTGGCTCGTGACCGAGTTCGTCTTGGAAATCTTCTTCGACTCCAGCCGGTCGCGTTCGAGCATGTTGAGGAAATCCGTATTGCCGCCGAAATTCAACTGGTACATCCGGTCAATGCGGACGCCGCGATCTTCAAAGAGGCGGGTCAGGACGCGGTGGGTGATCGTCGCACCGACCTGGCTCTTGATGTCATCGCCGATGATCGGCAGGCCCTTGTTCATGAACCGCTTCTGCCAGTAATCTTCGCGGGCGATGAAGACCGGGATGCAATTGACGAAGGCGCAGCCCGCATTGAGGATCTGCTCGACGTACCACTTCGTCGCCAGTTCCGAGCCAACAGGGAGATAGTTCACGACGACCTGTGTGCCGGTGGACTTCAAGATGCCGGTGATGTCGGCGGTCGGACCGGGCGCTTTGGTGATCACTTCCGACAGATACTTGCCGATGCCATCGTGCGTCATGCCACGATGGACGCGCACGCCGAGATGCGGCACATCGGAAAACTTGATCGTGTTGTTCGGGTCCGCCCAGATCGCCTCGGAAAGGTCCTTGCCCACCTTCGTGACATTGACATCGAACGCCGCCGTGAACTCGATGTCACTGATACGGTAGCCGCCGAGATTGGTGTGCATCAAGCCGGGGATATGCGTCTCATCCGACGTGTTCTTGTAAAACTCGACGCCCTGCACGAGCGATGACGCGCAGTTGCCGACGCCGATGATCGCGACCTTGATCTTCCCGCTACTTTCCACGTTCGGTCTCCTTGTGCGAAGCGGCCCACCGCGCGCACTGCCCGGTCAAAGGCCATCAATCGTCGTGCGAGAATACGTCGCACGCTTCCATACTGTCAATTCACGACCCATCGCCGTGCGGATATTTCCGGGCGGGGTTTCCGCCGACAAAATGGCGAACGGACGTTCGTTCTATGTGCCGTTCGTGTGCGTACGTTCGCACCTTCCCGTCGTGCGTATATTAAGGTATACTACGAGTAGTAAGGACGCAGGACTAAGGACTTAGGACTGAGGATTACGCATATTCAGTCCCTTCTTAGTCCTTAGTCCGATGCCCTTTGTCCTTGAGCGAACGGAGTGAGTGATGGTTGACAGCAACGAGCGGGGTCTCGTCCGCTTTGTGAATCTTGATACGGAGATGCGCAACTCGTACCGCGATTACGCGATGAGCGTCATCGTTTCGCGCGCACTCCCCGATGCGCGGGACGGCCTGAAGCCCGTCCAGCGGCGCATCCTTTACGCGATGCATCAGATGGGTCTCCAGCCGAACACGAAGCACCGCAAGTGCGCCGGTGTCATCGGCGAGGTGATGAAGAACTTCCACCCCCACAGCGACACCGCGATCTATGACGCGCTGGCCCGCATGGCACAGGATTTCTCGTTGCGCTACCCGCTGGTTGACGGGCAGGGCAACTTCGGCTCGGTGGACGGCGATCCGCCCGCCGCGATGCGCTACACCGAGGCGAAACTTGCGCTAATCGCACAAGAGATGCTCGTTGATATTGCAAAAGACACCGTTGATTTCGAGGATAACTACGACGGCGAACTGAAGGAGCCGAAGAAGGTTCTGCCCGCCCGCCTGCCGAATCTCCTGCTCAACGGTTCCACGGGCATCGCCGTCGGCATGGCGACGAATATCCCGCCGCACAACGCGAACGAACTCTGCGATGTGCTCATGTATCTGATTGACAATCCGGATTGCGCGCTCACGGAACTGATCGAGCGGCTGCCGGGGCCGGACTTCCCGACCGGCGGCATCATCTTAGGGCGCGAGGGAATCAAGCAGGCGTACTCGACGGGCAATGGCCGCGTCGTCGTCCGCGCGAAGGCGTACATCGAAGAGGGGCGGGCGAACCGCTACCAGATCATCGTCACCGAACTGCCGTATGCCGTGAACAAGGCGACGCTGATCGAGAAGATCGCGCATATGGTCAAGGACGGCAAGATTGACGGCATCAGCGACCTGCGCGACGAGTCCGACCGCTCCGGTATGCGGATGGTCATTGAACTGAAGCGCGATGCCCAGCCAATGAAGGTGCTCAACAACCTCTTCAAGCATACCGCCTTGCAGACCACCTTCGGCGTCAACATGATCGCCCTCGTGGATAATGGCACGCAGCCGCATACGCTGACCTTGAAGCGCGCCTTGCAGGAGTTCATCGCGCACCGGCAGGTCGTCATCCGCCGCCGCACCGAGTTCGATCTGCGAAAGGCGGAGGAACGCGCCCATGTCCTCGAAGGGCTGAAGATTGCCCTCGATAACCTCGATGAAGTGATCGCCACCATTCGTCGGTCGCAGACACGGGAAACCGCGCGAAAGAATCTGCGGGCGGCTTTCAAACTTTCTGAGGTCCAAGCTGAGGCGATTCTTAGTATGCGCCTCTCCCAACTCGCTTCGATGGAACGCAAGCGAATCGAGGACGAATACCGCGACGTTCTGAAAGCAATCAAGGATTACAAGGACATCCTCGCCCGCCCGGAGCGCGTGCTCGCGATCATCAAGGCGGACTTGCAGGACATCAAAGCACGGTACGGCGACGAGCGGCGCACCGAAATCCGCGCCGAAGCATCCGGTGACCTCAGCGAGGAAGACCTGATTCCCGATGTGGATGTCGTCGTCACGCTCACCAAGTCCGGCTACATCAAGCGCATCCCCGGCGACACCTATCGCACGCAGCATCGGGGCGGGCGCGGCATCACAGGCGTCAAGCCGAAGGAAGAAGACAAGGTCGAGCATATCCTGCATTGCAGCACGATGGACTCGCTCCTCTTCTTCACCGACCGGGGCAAGGCATTCCAGGTCAAAGTTCACGAACTCCCCGATGCGTCGCGCACCGCGAAGGGCACGCCGATCATCCAACTGATCAACATTCAGCAGGATGAGACGGTGACGACGCTGCTCGCCGTCACGGATTACGGCCATTCATCGTTCCTGACGATGGTGACGAAGAATGGGCGTATCAAGCGGACGGAACTGAAGGCCTTCGCCTCGGTGCGCTCATCCGGCCTGATCGCGCTCGGCCTCGATGAGGGCGACGAATTGCGCTGGGTCCGCGTGACGACGGGCAATGACCAGATGATCCTGACGACGCGGCGCGGCTCGGCGATCCGCTTCAATGAGTCGGACGCGCGCGCGATGGGCCGCACCGCAGCGGGGGTTCATGCCATCTCCCTACGCGAAAACGATTCACTCGTCTCGGCGGACGCCATTCCCGCCGATCGCGCGAAGGATATCTGCCTCTTCGTCATCGCGCAGAATGGCATGGGCAAGCGGACGCGTGTCTCGGACTTCCCGGTACAGAAGCGTGCCGGGCTTGGCGTGATCGCCATGAAGGTGACGCCGAAGACGGGCCAGATCGTCGCCGCAGGGATCGTTGAAACGACCGACGACCTGATCTTCATCTCCAGCAAGGGGATCGTGATGCGCACGAAAGTCGCCGATCTCCGCATGATCGGACGCGCGACACAGGGCGTGATCGTAATGCGGATGGACGATGGCGACCGCGTCGCCTCATTCGCCCGCGTCCCTGCCGGAGCGGACGAAAACGGCCTCGTCACGGAACCCGGCGTCGAGCCACTCGCCGCCGAGGAGCCGATACCCGCGAAGCGGCGCAAGGCGGTTGAACCCGCCCTCGTACCCGCCGACGGCGACTAGAGAGTGATACGAACCGCCAATACTGCCCAGAGGGCAGTATTGGCGGTTCGTATTATCGAAGGATGGTGTGAAGGATGAGTATGCCGACGGTGCCGACGCTTCCCGCACCGGAATCGGCGACGGCGCGCATGCCAAGCGAGACAATTCGCGTCGGTCTCGCGCAGGTGCGGCCCGCGCTCGGTGATCTCGATGCGAACCTTGCCACGCATGAACGCATCATCACTGACGCGCGGGATGCCGGTGCGGACCTGCTCGTCTTCCCCGAACTGGCGCTGACGGGATACTTCCTCCGCGATCTCGTCCCCGATGTCGCGATGCGGGCGGACGATGACCGGCTGCGTGCGCTCTCCACGCTCGCGGGGCCGATGGACCTCCTGCTCTGTTTCGCGGAAGAGGATGAACGCGGGCGGTTTTATATCGCGGCGAGCTATTGGAGCGGGGGCGCGCTCGTCCATGTCCACCGCAAGGTCTATCTCCCGACCTATGGCTTCTTCGATGATGGCCGCTTCTTCGCTCACGGCGACCGGATACGCGCATTCGATACCCGGTTCGGGCGTGTTGGCGTCTTGATCTGCGAGGATTTCTGGCACCTCAGTTCGCCCTACCTACTCTGGCAGGATGGCGCGGATTTGCTGCTTTTCTGCAATAACCATCCCGGCAGAGGAACGGATAGTCGGACAGGAGACATCGCCTCGATTGAGTTCGTCAGCGCGCTCTGTCGTTCCTACGCGGGCAGCATGACGGTACCAATTGTGCAGTGTAACCGCGTCGGCTGGGAGGACGGCATCAACTTCTGGGGTGGCAGTTTCGTTGTGGATGCGGGTGGCGTCGAGATCGCCCGCGCCCCCGCGATGACCGATGCGCTTCTGATCGCCGAGATTGACCGTGCCGAGACGCGCCGCCGCCGCCTCTCCTTCCCCTCCCTGCGTGACGAACGCCCCGATCTCGTGCAACGCGAACTCACCCGAATCCTGAGTAATATGTAACAAGAGGGCTTGCATAATTGATTCTTGTTACTTATTACTTTCTATTTGTTACTTCGATACAGCCCATGCTCCTGAATGTATTCCCACACGTCTGCACGCAACTGATACCGGGAAGGCGCGCCGCCGCGCAGGCGCTCGCGGAGTTGGCGTGAGGCGATGTCGAGCATCGGGATAGGGATGAAGTCGCAGCACCGGACAATGCCGGGGATCGCCACATCGAGCATCGCGAGGTCCACCACATCCACTTTCCAGCCGGGGCGCGTGACGACCGCGAGGCGCGCGTACTCCACGATCCGTTCGGGGTGCGCCCAGTTCGGGACATCGAGAATCGTATCTTCGCCCATGATGAACCAGAGTGCGGCATCCGGCTCATCGTGGCGGAGGATCGCCAGCGAGTCCGCCGTGTAATGCGGGCCGGGACGGTCGAGGTCAATTGTGCTGAGCGCGAAACAGGGGTTGTCGCCAATCGCCAATTCAACCATCCGCTTGCGGTGCAGCGCCGCCGTCATGCCATTGTTCGCCTTGTGCGGCGGCTCACCCGCGGGGAGAAACAAGACGCGGTCCAGCCCAAGCACGTACTGAACCTCAGCCGCCGCGACGAGATGACCGATATGAATCGGATCGAAGGTCCCGCCATAGACACCGATGCGCCCCATCGCTCCCCCTATGAAAGTAGCCAGTAGCCAGAACGGGGCCGGCGTTTTTTGACGACTGACTACCGACTACTGACTACTGGCTACTCGTGATCTTCGCGCCGGGAAACTGCTCGCCGAGCGCCGCAATCGCCTCCGGCGCAGGGCTGTGCAGCCCGCGATACCAGAATTCGATCTGCATTTCCGCAGCGCCATCCTGGAGGCCGACGATCTTTGTCTGCGGCGCGGGCAGCGCGACGAGTGTGTCCAGGTTCTGAATGACATTGCGCGCCTTTGCGCCAACCTCATCGGGCGTGCCGGTAACGTTCGTCAGGGTTAGCGATGCGTGGCCGATGCCGGATGCCGACCGGTTCGTAACAATCTCCGTGAAGATGATATTGTTCGGCACGAGGATAATCACGCCCGCGTCGGTTTTCAGCGCGGTCGTGCGGATATCCACCTCCTCAACTGATCCTTCGGCATCGCGCACCTTCACGCGGTCCCCGATAGTGAAGGGGCGCTCGACGAGCAAGTAGATGCCCGCGATAAAGTTCTTCAGAACATCCTGAAAGGCCAGCACGATCCCGGCGGTCGCGAGGCTGAGGGAGGTGATGACCGCGCTCGTTGGCACACCGAGCAGCGAGAGGATGATTGAGGCGCAGAAGATCACGCCGAGCACGGTGACACCATTGCCTGCGAGCGCGACGATGTTCAACGGCATGCGCGCGCGGATCAGGACGCGGCGCATCAACCGTTTGAAGAAGCGGGTCGCGAGGACGGTGATGCAGATCGCAAGCATGCCCCAGAAGAGTGCGAAAACCAGGTTAGCGAGCGTGTGCTGCCCCTGAAACCGATGGCGTAACGTCTCCCAAAAACCCATCATGTAATCGTTACTCTCCCCATACACCGACACTCACCGGCGGGAGTATAGCATTCCGGGAGAGCAGGTAGTGAGCAACCAGATGCCACGATAGGGAGAATTCATCGGGCTTGGCGACGCCGGTGCTGCGCACTGCTTACCGCTCATCGCCCCCTCTCCGCTGTGGTATCATCGAAGGAGAGAAAGGAAGGACCCTACCGGATGTACGAGTATCACACGCATACGACGAATTCCCCCGATAGCCGGGTAAAAATGCACGAGTATTGCGAGCGGGCAATCGCAATTGGCATCGAGGAAATCGCCTTCACCGACCACATTGATCATGACCCTGCCGACCGCTCGCGCGGCCACAACAACTACCCCGCATACATGGCCGACATCGCGACATGCCGGGAACAGTACGGCGACCGTCTCACCATCCTCTCCGCTGCGGAGGTGGACTGGAACCGGGCAACGGCACCGGAAGTCCGGGCATATCTCGCCGATAAACCGTTCGACTTCATCATCTGCTCCGTCCACTGGATCAACGGTGAATACCTCGGCGAGCGCGCCCGGAAACACCCAAGCATCGAAGTCTACCGTCACTATCTTGATGAAATCGAAGCGCTCGTCACGACGGAGGACTTCTTCCACGTCATCGGGCATTTCGATCTCGGCAAGCGATACGACACCGTCAATGGCCGGATTGATCTCGAACACAACCGCATCCAACTTGGTCGCATCTTCGACGCGATGGCCGCGCATGGAAAGGGATTCGATCTCAATACTTCCGCCGTGCGAACAGCGGCGCGCGAACCGATGCCCGGCCCGGACATTCTCCGCCTCTTCCGCACGCACGGCGGCCAGCATGCCACCATTGGTTCCGACACGCACGTGCTGAACACCGTCGGGACGAACATTGATGTCGCGGTGCAAACGTTGCGCGAGGCCACATGGACGACCGCCAGCCACATCGAAAACGGTCGTCTCGTCGCGGTGCCGCTCGAACAGGTCGCCGAATCCGTGCGCCTCGCGTCGCCCGCTCTCACCTGAGAATGGCAGAAACGCCCATCGCGCGGGGCCGATCCGCCGCCGGGCGCCGTCTGGTAGCCAGTGGCAGTTTGGCGCGCTGGTATGGCGCGCTCGACGCGATGTCACCCTATTTGATCGCGCTGATCGCGATCGCGATCGCCCGTCATCCCTTTGAATCCACGCGGCCCGCGACCGTGGCAGTGGTTGTCGCGGTCGTTCTCCTCGCTGGGGGAGCAGGCGCGCCGTTCTTCTGGGAGATGTCGGACGCACATCTCACCTGGCCGGTTGCCTTCGTGCTTTTCGTGCTGCTGGCACCGTTCCTCGCGCTGCATGCGTCCCTGGAAAACAGCGCGCTCAACGCGCCGGTGCCCATTCACGTGTTGCCGCTCATCTTCATCTGGGCTGGCCTGTTCGCCGTGTCGTTGCTGATCGCCGGCTCTCTCGCGACCGCCGCTGACCATCCCGCATGGGCGGGCGTAATCGTTGCCCCGCTGGCGGCATTCACGACCGCCGTCGCCGCTACCAGCCCAGACGCCTCGCGACACGCGGTGTTCACCGCGCTGCTCGTCGCGTTTGCTATTGCCGAAGTATCCGCAGGTGTCGGATGGCTTCTTCCGGAACGCTACCGATGGTTCCTCATCCCAGCCATCCTGGCAAGCAGCGCGCTCGTCGCCGCGCGGATGGTGCAGACGACGCCGCATCATCTGCCGGGCCGCTGGCTGCTCCTCGGCGACGCAGCGCTCGCGACTATGATCGGCCTGATCGCGCTGGGCTTGCCCATTGTGAGTCGCTGGCTTACGAGCAGCGGTGGGGAACCGCCCGCCGAGGGTGCGCTTGGGATCGTGAAGCGATCGCGCGACAGGGGCACGGGTTAGCGGCGCGCGACTATGAGCGGTTGCCGGAAACCCTTGCTGGTCTACATCTGGTCGCCTTCGTGATGCTCATGCTTCAATGTCTCCGCGTCCTCAATAGGTCAACAACACCCTCGAGGCAACGGATGAAATAGGGCTCTCCCGCGTTCCTGCGCTCTCAGCGGCGTGGATATCAGATCAACCAACGAAAGCGGAAATATTGTACGCTATGGTCGGCGACGCCCATCGTCACGGCCGATCATGCGACGCGCTGTCATAACACGAATGGGTGAAGCCTGGACGCTGAACGGATGACCGGCCTCCCGACCGCACAGCGCCGTGGCATGCATCGCCATCCTGGTTGTTGGTGGGGCCACCTCGAACCGAAGAGATCGCGATCATGCAAGCCGGGAAAGGGAGGAAAACGGGTGGAATACCAGAATATCCTGTGGGAACAGCAGGGCGGCATCGGCATCATCACGCTGAACCGGCCCGCTGCGCTCAACGCGCTCAACCAGGCCCATCTGATCGAGCTGAATGATGCCGTGCAGCGGGCCGGGTTCGACCCCGGCGTGCGGAGCCTGGTGATCACCGGTGCGGGACGCGGCTTCTCGGCTGGCGCTGATGTCAAGGAGTGGGGCGCGGCCCACGAGGACGACGAGCCGTCCGCTGGCTGGATCGACCTGGCCCATGCCCTCATCACGCGTATCTACCGCCTGCCCAAGCCCGTCGTCGCCGCCATCAACGGAGTCGCGGTCGGCGCAGGCTGCGACATCGCCCTCGCCTCCGACCTGCGCGTCGCCTCGACCGCTGCGCGCTTCGGCCAGGCATACATCTAGCTCGGCTATTGCCCCGACGCCGGCGGCTCATTCCTGCTGCCACGACTGATCGGCGAGGCGCGCGCGATGGAGCTGATCTACACTGGCCGCATCATGGCCGCTGATGAGGCAGACCGGCTCGGCCTGCTCAACGCGCTGGTCGAGCCGGATCAGTTGATGCCGACGGCGCTCGCGCTCGCCGGACGGCTCGCGCAGGGCCCGACGATCGCGATCGGTCTGGCGAAGGAGAACATCCGCCGGAACGCCTCCCTCACCATCGAGGATGCGCTGCGCACCGAGCGCCGCGACGCCATCTTCCAGGGCCGCTGAGCCGATGGCCACCGATCACGCCGCCGCATTGCCGACCGACGCCGTGGACTGGGCGCATCTCGCCGGGGACGACGCGGCGTCCCATCCGCTCTACCCGCTCTTCTATCCCCGCTCGGTCGCCGTCGTCGGCGCGTCACCGAAGGGCGGCTACGGGCTTGGCGTGATCACCGCGCTCACGTCGTTCGGCTTCGCGGGGACGATTTACCCGGTCAACCCGCACTACGATACGATCGCCGGCCTCCACGCCTACCCGGAAATCGGCGCGATCCCCGAACCGGTGGATGCGGTCGCCATCGCGGTGCCGTCGCGGGCGGTGCCGGGGGTTGTTCGGCAAGCGATCGCCGCCGGGGCGAAGGGCGGGGTCGCGTTCGGCAGCGGCTTCGCGGAGGCGGGTGAAGAGGGCCAGTCATTAGAGGCCGAGCTGCGCGCCCTCTGCGGCGAGCGCTTTCCACTAATTGGGCCGAACTGCCTCGGGGTGATGAGCTACTGCGGCGGCGCGGCCCTATGGGCCATCACCATTGGGACACGGCGCGGGGTCGGCGCGGTCGGGCTGGTCACCCAGAGCGGCAATATGGCGCTAACGCTGATGGTCTCTAGCCGTGGTCTGGGACTCGCCCACGTGGTGTCGGCTGGTAATCAGGCCGTTGTTGATGCCGTGGACGTGATGAGTTTCTATCTCACCGAACCCGGCGTCCGCGTCATCGCTGCCGTGATCGAGGGACTCACCGATGTCGCGAAGTTCCGCCGCGTCGCGGCCCGAGCGGCCGAGCGAGACATCCCGATTGTCGCCCTGAAGCTCGGCCGGTCGGAGAAGGCGAGCCGCGCAGCGGTGGCCCACACCGGCTCGTTGACCGGCGCGGATCGGCTCTACGATGCGCTTTTCAGGCAATACGGCGTTCTCCGCGTGGACGATCTCGAAGAGTTGATGGAGACCGCGAAGCTGCTCGCCGCCGACCGGCGTCCGACCGGGCCGGGGCTGGGCGTGTTCGCCAGTTCCGGCGGAGAGTGCGGGCTGATCGCCGATCTGGCCGCCGCCAGTGAGGTCGCCCTGCCCGATCTGCGACCGGAGACGCGCGCGGAGCTGCGCGACATCTTGCCATCATTCGCCAATCCGCTCAACCCGCTCGACATCACCGCTTCCGGTTGGGGCGATCGCGGAATCTACGGCGACGTCGCCACGCTGTTGGCCGCAACGCCGGGGGTGGACATCGTTGCCTGTATTGGCGACACGACGCGCAACTCCGGGCCGCTTAGTGCGACCGGCTGGGACAAGATGATCGCCGGATTGTCCGATGCCCGCGCTCGAACGGACAAACCAATCGCCGTCATTAACACCCTGACTGATGTCTCTTATGAAATGACCGATGCGCTGGCCGCGCATGGGTTGATACACCTCTCCGGCGCGCGGAACGCGGTGCGCGCGGTCGGCCATGCGGGCTGGTACGCGCGCTGGCGGGGTGAACAGCGCGCCCTGCGTGGCAGGGCCACCGTTGATGCCGAACGCCGGGCACGCGCGCTCGCGCTCCTGCCCGCCGCCGGTAGTGGTGGCGTCGCGGAGTCGGCCAGCAAGGAACTGCTCCGGCTCTACGGCATCCCAGTGCCAGACGGCGGTCTGGCCGCAAGCGCCGACGCGGCGCTCGCGCTGGCCAACGAGGTCGGCTATCCGGTCGTGCTAAAGATCGAGGCCGACAGCGTCTACCACAAAACCGAGATCGGCGGCATCACGCTTGGGATCACGTCCGACGAGCAGTTGCGAGCAGAGCATGCCGCGCTGCTCGCGCGGGTCGCGGTCCGCGCGCCGGGCGCGCGGATACGCGGCGTCCGGGTGGAACGGATGGCGTCCGGCCTCGTCGAGCTGATCGTCGGCGGGCGTAACGATCCGGTCTTCGGCCCGATTGTCGTCGTCGGGCTTGGTGGCGTGCAGGCCGAGGTACTGCAGGATATCTCTACCCGGCTCGCGCCGGTGGATGCCGACGAAGCCCGGGCAATGCTCGACGAGTTGCGCGGCGCAGCGCTCCTCGGCCCGTTCCGCAGCCGCCCGGCCGTTGACCTCGCCGCCGTAGCCGCTGTGGTCAGCCATGTATCACAGATGCTGATCGAGCTACCTGAGCTGTGCGAGGTGGACCTCAACCCGGTGCTCGTCCATGCCGAGGGCGACGGCTGCGTCGCGCTCGACGCGTTGGCGGTCGTCTGACCCCATCGGCTGCGAGCGCGAAGACTGCGATGCGCCAACGAGGGGGGAGGACAACCGATCGGCGAGCTGTCGCATGCGTCGTCACCCGGGTTGCTGGCCGTATTCTTCGTCGGGCACGAGCGCGACCTGGGTCGCGCTCATGCCTGCGTCGTCCGCGAGGAACATACTCAGACGGGGCAACTCCACCGAGAAGCCTATCACGCCAAGGGCGGCTGTAGTTCTAATGGCCCCAATCGCGCAGATAAAGGAAATCGTGCTCGATCGTGCGGGCGCTGAGTTTCGCAATGGGGGGCATGCGCCGCTTGTATTGCGCGGCCCGCACGAGGCGGATAACGCGCTCGATCACCGGGGCGGGAAGGCCACGTTCGATCAGGGCGGCAGGGCGCATGCGGCGATCCACGAGTTCGTAGAGTACTTCATCCACTGCCTCGTAGGTCAACTGCAACTCATCTTCGTCGGTCTGCCCCGGCCACAAGTCCGCGCTCGGCGGTTTGCCGATGATGACGGGGGGAACGCCGATAGCGGCGCTCAATTGCCGGATTTGCGTCTTATAGAGATCCGCTATTGGATGAATCGCGGCGGCGGAATCGCCGTAGACAGTGGAGTACCCGAGCAGCATCTCGGTCTTGTTCGAGGTGCCGATGACGAGGCCGCCGTAGCCCTCCGATTGGTCATAGAGGATTTTCATCCGCTCGCGCGCCATGATATTGCCCCGGCGGCGGTTCGACATCTCCGGGAACTGGGCGAAATAGGGGTCTACCTGCGGCGTGACAGGGATCGTCAGGCTCTGGACGCCGAGTTGCTCAACGCAGAGAAGTCCATGGGCAAGGCTGTCCGGGTTGCTTGTCCGGTACGGCATCAGGACGGCGAGCACATTCTCCGGCCCGAGCGCCTCGGCCGCAAGGGCAACGACGAGCGCCGAATCAATGCCGCCACTCACCCCGACGACGCCGCGACGCACACCGAATTTCCCGATCTCTTCCGCGATGAACTGCGCCAGGACGCGCCTGGTCAGGTCAGGATCAATCCAGAGCGCCGCCCGCCGCCCGTCCATCCGCTCGGCTGCCGCCTCTGCCTGCTGCTCGACCGCTCGCGCCATCGTGGAACGCCCCTTGATCGTGCAATGCTTCACAAATGCTCTTGCCGAGAGGATACCACGCCAACCCCCGCAGAGCAATCATCATGCCGCAGAATCCGCGTCATGCAGTATGCCGCAGCGCATCGAGGACTGCGCGCAGATCATCGGGCAGCGGGCTGAGAAAGGCACGCCGCTCGCCGTCCGGGAGCGTGATCTCCAGCAGCGCCGCGTGGAGAAATTGGCGGGTCAGGCCGTGCGGTGGCCTCTGGCGCGGAGCATACCGGCGGTCGCCCGCCACCGGATGCCCGATAGACGCGCAATGCACGCGAATCTGGTGCGTGCGCCCGGAACGAAGATCAACCGTGAGGAGCGTATAGCCCGGTAGCCGCTCCACGATATGCACGATACTCGTCGCGTCCCTGCCACCACTCACGACCGCCATGCGCGTGCGATGGACTGGGTCGCGTCCAATCGGCGCATCTATCGTCCGGTCGCGCGGCACGATCCCGTGGACGAGCGCGGTATATTCCTTATGCGCGGTGCGCTCCCGGAGTTGCCGGGCGAGGAATTCGCGTGCTCCATCATGCTTCGCGACGATCAGGACGCCGGAGGTCTCCTTATCGAGACGATGGACGATGCCGGGCCGGACCTCATCGTTCGTCCGCACCTCCGGGGCATGCGCGAGGATGCCATGTACGAGTGTCCCGGTCCAGTTGCCCGCACCGGGGTGGACGACCAACCCGGCAGGCTTATCCACGACGATGACATCCGCGTCCTCATAGAGGATTGCGAGCGACATCTGCTCAGGGATGAGTGCGGTCCGGCTCGGTTCATCGGGAATGACGACCGCGATCCGCTCGCCGCCGCGCAGGCGAAAACTCGCCTTGCGATGCCGCCCGTCTACCTGCACATCGGCTCGGTCTATTCGTACCTGAAGGTACGCCCGGGTAAATTGGGGGAGCGCCGCCGCGAGGAAACGGTCAAGCCGTTCACCGGCATGCTCCGGCTCCGCCGTGAGGAGGTGCGATTGCGGAGTGGGCATTGTCAGCCATCACGACGCGCGGATCGGTCCATGAGGAGAAGATAGATCGCCAGCGTGAGCATCCCGACCGTGATGCAGCTATCCGCGATGTTGAACGTCGGGTAATGCGTGAAATGGATCCAGTCCGTCACATGACCGAGCCGAATGCGGTCAATGATGTTCCCGACCGCGCCGCCGAACACCCCGCCGACCGCGAGGCGCAGCACCGGCTGCCCTTGCGGCAAGGCGCGGTAATAGTAAATCAGCACGCCGATCACGATGACACCGATCAGGAGTAAGGTTGTGCTGCGTCCTTGAAAGAGGCTGAACGCCGCACCGGTATTCTCATCGTGCCGGAGATCGAGTAGCCGGGGGATAATGACCTTCGACGCGCCCGCCTCCGGTGGCCCCAGAGAGCGAATGACCATTGCTTTGGTGATCTGGTCAATGGCAACGACAATCGCCGCGACGATCAGCGGCCAGAGATCAAATCCACGCGCACGGGTCGCAAGGCCCGATGGGTGATCGGAGTGTTCTATCACCACGACGCTATCGAACGGTGGGAAGCGGCCGGTACGTCCCGAGTACCTCACGCTTCTCCTGCGCCTGCACGGTATACCGCGCATACGGCAATGCTTCGAGGCGGGCGACGGCAATCGGCTCGTTCGTGTCCTCGCAGATGCCGTAGGTCTTCGTCTCGAATTTCGTCAGTGCGTGCTGGATTTCGCCGAGCATCACTTCGATATTCGCCCGCACGGTAAGGTCCGTCTCTTGCTCCTGCGCGTCGCTCCCCTCATCGGCCATGTGGTTGCCGACACCGGCACCCTCATCGCTCTGCGATTGCCCGAGCCGGATCAACTCCTGATCAATGACGCGCAACTCCGTCTGCAATCGGTCGCGCTCCGCGGTTAACTTCTGCTTCTGTGCTTCGAGAAATTCGGGCGTAAACGCCGCCATGACCTACTCTCCATTCCGCCAATCGCCGTCCGTGCGGCCAATCCCGCCGCGCGTAGTCGCACAATAAACCGCGAGTATACCACGATGATCGAGCGCCCCCGCTACATCGCCGCGACGCCCACCGGCTCGCCGCGCCGCGCGTGCAGCATGCGCCGCAGAAAGTGGCCCGTGTGCGACGATGAGACCTCCGCGACCTGCTCCGGCGTCCCTTCGGCGACGATCTCGCCGCCCTTGTCGCCACCTTCCGGCCCGAGATCAATCACCCAATCCGCCGACTTGATCACATCGAGGTTATGCTCGATGACGATAACGGTGTTGCCGGTGTCCACGAGCCGCTGAAGCACCTGCAAGAGCCGTTCCACATCCGCGAAGTGCAGGCCGGTCGTCGGCTCATCGAGGATATACATCGTCTTGCCTGTCGCGCGGCGGGAGAGTTCCGTGGCGAGTTTGACGCGCTGCGCCTCGCCACCGGAGAGCGTCGTTGAGGACTGACCGAGATGAATATAGCCGAGGCCCACATCGGTAATCGTTTGCAGTTTGTTGGCGATCTGCGGGATGTTTCCGAGCATCTCCAACGCCTCATCCACCGTCATATCGAGCACATCGGCGATGCTCTTCCCGCGATACTTCACTTCCAGCGTCTCGCGGTTGTAGCGCGCGCCGTGGCAGACCTCGCACGGCACGTAAACATCGGGGAGGAACTGCATCTCGATCTGGATGATGCCATCGCCGTGGCATGCCTCGCACCGCCCGCCTTTGACATTGAAGGAGAACCGACCGGGCTTGTAGCCGCGCAATTTCGCTTCCGGCAGCGAGGCGAACAACTCCCGGATCGGTGCGAAGAGGCCCGTATAGGTGGCGGGGTTCGAGCGCGGCGTCCGGCCAATCGGGCTTTGATCAATATCAATCACCTTGTCGAGATGATCCATGCCGAGGAGTGCGTCGAACGGATCGGGCCGCTCCTTGCTATGGTAAATATGCTGCGCGAGGCGGCGATAGAGCGTGTCCGTAATCAGCGTGCTCTTGCCGGAGCCGGAGACGCCGGTGACGACGGTGAAGGTGCCGAGCGGGAAGCGCACATCGAGATTCTTGAGGTTATTGCCCTTAGCGCCCTTGAGATGGAGCGACTTGCCGTTGCCGCGCCGCCGTTTCGCCGGGATCGGGATCGAGCGGCGACCGCTCAGGAACTGCCCGGTCACACTTTGCGGGTTCGCGCTGATTTCTTCAGCGGTGCCTTCCGCGACGATGTGGCCGCCGTGTTCGCCCGCGCCCGGTCCGATGTCCACCACCCAATCCGCCGTGCGCATCGTGTCTTCATCGTGCTCCACGACGATCAGCGTATTCCCCTGATCGCGCAGCCGGAGGAGCGTGTTGATGAGCCGCGCATTGTCCCGCTGATGGAGGCCGATGCTCGGTTCATCGAGAATGTAGATGACGCCCATCAGGCTGGAGCCGATCTGCGTTGCCAGCCGGATACGCTGCGCCTCGCCACCGGAGAGCGTCGCCGCCGCCCGGTTGAGCGTCAGGTAATCCAGCCCGACATCTACGAGGAAGCCAAGCCGCTCGCGGATCTCCTTGAAAATCTGCCGCGCGATGATCTGCTCGCGCTCGGAGAGTTCCAGGTCCGCCGCTGAGAGTTGAATTCGCACCGCCTCTTTGCCCGCAATACCGACGACGTACGTCTCGTGCGGCGGGCCGTCGAGCCGCCCGCGATGCGCCAGCGCGTCGAAGAAACGTTGCGCGTCGCGAACGGTCATCTCCGTCACATCGGTGAGGTTGTACGCCGCGATGGTGACGGCGAGCGTTTCCGGCTTGAGCCGCTTCCCCTTGCAGACGGGACACGGCTTCGCACCCATGTACCGCTCGATCTCGGCGCGCACATGTTCGGAGCTCGTTTCCTTGTACCGCCGCTTCAGGTTCGGGATGACGCCCTCAAAGGTCGTGTCATACGTGCGCGTTTTGCCGCTACCGGTCTGATACTTGACCGGAAAATATTCGCCGTTATTGCCGTAGAGAATGACTCCCATCTGCTCCGGGGTGAAGTTCCGCGTCGGCGTATTGACACGAAAGCCGGACTGTTCGCCGAGCGCCGTGAGCAATTGCAGGTAATACCCCTGCCCTCCCTGTGTCGTCCGCACCCATGGCTGGACGGCGCCCTCGGCGAGCGTCAGGTCACGGTTCGGGATAATCAGATCGGGATCGAACTCCATCACCGTACCGAGGCCAGAGCAGTGCGGGCACGCACCATGCGGGCTATTGAAGGAGAAGGCGCGCGGCTCCAATTCCTCGAACGATTCGCCCGTCTCCGGGTCCGCCAATTTCTCGGAGAAGAAGCGATCCGGCCCATCCACCTCGGCGGCGATCATCACGCCCTCGCCGTGCCGGAGCGCCGTCTCAACGCTGTCGGTCAGCCGGGTGCGGAAGCCCTGCGCCTCGTCGCTAGCAATGTCATGCCGGATGACGAGCCGGTCCACGACGATTTCGATGGCGTGCTTCTTGTACTTGGCGAGCGTGATCTTCTCATCGAGATCACGGACCGTCCCATCCACGCGCACGCGGACGAAGCCCGTCCGTTTCGCCTCCTCGAAGATGCCCTGATGCTCGCCTTTGCGATCGCGGATGACCGGCGCGAGGATGAGCAGCCGCGTGCCGTCCGCGAGGTCGAGAATACGTTCGACGATCTGCTCCGCGCTCTGCTTCTGGATCGGCCTGCCGGTTGTCGGGCTGTGCGCGTGACCGATCCGCGCGAACAGGAGGCGGAGATAGTCATAGATTTCCGTCACCGTCCCGACGGTCGAACGTGGGTTGCGGCTGGTGCTCTTCTGGTCAATGGAGATCGCGGGCGAGAGGCCGTCAATATGATCCACATCCGGCTTCTCCATCAGGCCGAGGAATTGGCGGGCATAGGCGGAGAGCGATTCGACATACCGCCGCTGCCCTTCCGCATAGATCGTATCGAAGGCGAGGCTCGATTTGCCGGAACCGGACAGCCCCGTGAAGACGACGAGTTTGTCACGCGGGATCGTGAGGTCAACATTCTTGAGGTTGTGTTCGCGAGCGCCGCGGACAATAATCTGGTCGTGTGGCATCGGTCCTTCTGCCCCCTTACTCCACCGTCTACGACCCCTGTACGTTCACGGTCGCATCGTGGTAGTGTAGCATTTCTGCGTATTATCCGCAAGACATTCAGGAGTGCCGTTTTGCTAATCCGCAGCACGAAAAACAGTTCGCGCACTCCCTGTCCGTACAGAGTATATACGAACGCACGTTCGAGCGCACGTAGGGAAGAAGTATCGGCGCATCCTGCTCAGTCTCTTCAACGATGTCGCTAGGGGAGTCGTTCTCCGACAGGACCATCTTTTATGTGGTGGAGCAGGCTTCAGCCTGCCGGGCCGATGGCAGGCTGAAGCCTGCTCCACCATCATCTGCTCTGATACACTCCACGATGGAGGGACGGTCATTGTGAACGAGCAGTCCTTGAAACTCGTGATTGCTTCGGGCGGCACCGGCGGCCATATCAGCCCGGTGATCGCGGTGTTGACCACATTGCGCGAGCGATGCGCGGTGGACGCGACGTGGATCGGCGGGACGTGGGGGATCGAACGCGAGGCGGCGGCGCGGGCGGGCGTGCCATTCATACCTATTCAGAGCGGCAAACTGCGACGGTATCTCTCGTGGCAAACGCCCATAGATGCCATACGTATTCCGTTCGGATACATGCAGGCATATCGGCACCTCAAGCACATTCGCCCCGCGGTCGTCTTCTCCACGGGTGGGTACGCCGCCGTGCCGACTGCGCTCGCCGCCGCACGCCTCGGTATTCCGGTCCTCACGCACGAGCAAACGGCGCAACTCGGCCTGGCGACGCGGATCATCGCGCGCTCTGCTGCCGTGCTTGCCTTATCCTTCCCTCTGCCGGAGGCGAGCCAATACGACCGCACGGCGCGGGTGATCGTCACCGGCAATCCGGTGCGCGCACTGCTGTTCGGCGGGGACGCGACACGCGGAGCGGCGCATTTTGGGCTTTCGCCGGAATTACCGACGATCTACGTGACGGGTGGGGCGCGAGGCTCGTCGCCGATCAATGAGCGGATCGAGCGCGCCTTGCCGCTACTCCTTCCATCCATGCAGATCATCCACGCGACCGGCCCGACCGATGCGAACGGCGATTACCCACGCCTGCAAGCCATCCGCGCCAATCTCTCGGATGAATGGCGCGGGCGCTACATCGTTGTCGAGACAGTCGGCGACGAACTGCGCGATGTCTACGCCCTCGCCGCTCTCGTTATCGGGCGGTCGGGCGCAAGTACGGTCGCGGAGCTGGCCGCACTCGGCAAGCCGTCCATCCTTATTCCACTCCCCGGTACCGGCGGGGACGAAGCGACGAAGAATGCCCGCGTCCTCGCGGACGCAAAGGCCGCACTCCTGCTCCCACAATCGGAGGCGACGCCCGAACTGCTCGCCTCTCACATCATCGCGCTGCTGAATGACCACGCGCGACGCGCCCAAATGAGCGCTGCTGCCCGATCCCTCGCGCCACCAAACGCGGCGGAAAAAATCGCAGATGCCTTGATTGCATTGGCAAATGGTCCGAGAAACGAGATCCTTTCCTGACCCGAGAAGAATATCTGGTGGGGCAGGCTCGCGAACGCTACGTCGCTTCTCCCAGCGCGGCGGCAATCGCTTCGCGAACGGTGACGGCGCGGATCAGCTCCAACCCTTCGGGCGGGCGACCGCGACCGCGCCGGAGCGCCGCCGGGACAATCGCCCGCGTGAAACCGAGCGAGGCTGCCTCCAGCAGGCGTCGGTCGAGATCGCGGACAGAGCGCAGTTCTCCCGACAGGCCGACCTCACCGATACAGACTGCGGTCGGGTCCACCCGCACGCTCTTGAAGGCCGAGGCGACCGCCGTGCAAATGGCGAGATCCGCCGCTGGCTCGGCAATCTTCAGCCCGCCAACGACGTTGACGAAGATGTCCTGATCGCCGAGCGCCAGTCCGACGCGGCGTGACAATACCGCGGTCAGGAGGAGGAGACGATTCGTGTCCACACCATTCGCCGTGCGGCGCGGCGTCCCGTACGGTGTCGGGCTTGTCAGCGCCTGTACTTCAACGAGGATCGGTCGCGTTCCCTCAACGGTGACGGCGACGGTTGAACCGGCGGCGTTCGTCACGCGCTCCTGCAAGAAGGCTTCGGAGGGGTTCGTCACTTCGAGCAAACCCGCCCCTGCCATCTCGAAGATGCCGACTTCGTCCGTCGAGCCGTAGCGATTTTTGACGCCGCGCAGAACGCGATACTGCCCGAAACGGTCGCCTTCCAGGTACAGGACGACATCCACCATGTGTTCGAGCACGCGCGGCCCGGCAATCGCGCCCTCTTTCGTGACGTGGCCAACGATCAGGACGGGAATTTGGCTCGTCTTGGCCCAGCGCATCAAGACGGCGGTAGATTCGCGCACCTGCGTCACGCTGCCTGCCGTCGAGGCGATGCTATCAAGTGCGACGGTCTGAATCGAGTCCACAACGACGAGTTTCGGTTGCAAGGCGGCGGCATGGGCGAGGATCGTTTCGACATCGGTTTCGGCAATCACGTACAGATCGTCCTGCGCGACGTTGAGGCGTTCGGCGCGCAGTTTGATCTGCTGTGGCGATTCCTCGGCGGAGACATAGAGTACCGGCCCATGCTCGACGGCGAGGAGCGCCGCGACTTGCAGGAGCAGTGTGGATTTACCGATCCCCGGATCGCCCCCGACCAACACAAGCGAACCCGGCACGAGGCCACCGCCGAGCACGCGGTTCATCTCACCAATGGCGAGCGGGATGCGCTGAAAGCCCTCGCGAGAAATCCGGGCGAGCGGTTCCGGTCGTTGCATGCCCACTGGGAGCGACGCGGACCCGCCGCGCGCCGCAGCCGCTATCGGCGTCTCCGGCAGCACGACGGTCTCAACCAGCGTCCCCCATGCATCGCACTCCGGGCACCGACCGAGAAATGCCGGGCTCTCATACCCGCACGCGCTACAGACATATTTAACGCGGCTCTTCGTCGCCTTCTTCCCCATAACCCGCCTCGCTGCCCTGATCGCCGTGTATCATCGCTACGACAGTATCGCACAAATGTTCTCTCATGGCGATCAGTGTGTTGGCAGCCCGCAGGGCGAAATGGCGCTCCGATCTCATCGCTATGCGGTGGAGAGTGGGGTGTCGCCAACCTGAGCGAAGGGCGAATCAACGGCCGGCTCCGCCGCCGCCGACATGCGGACGAAGGTCGCGCGCGGCCCCTCATCGGGGCGGTCGCCCGCCTCCCGATCAATACGGAAGTCCACCGGCGTACCGGGGGCAATGTCCTCGAAGCGTGTCGCATTGAGGGCGGTGCGATGGAAGAAATATTCGTGACCTTCATCGGACCGGATAAAGCCGAACCCTTGTTCCGGCACCATGCGGACGATTGTCCCATGCTTCAGGGGCGGTGTTCCATTCCTCATCGAAGCGTCCTCCTTTCAGGCGTTGCCGGATTGCATCCAGCATTCCTCAGGAGATGCATCGCAGAACCGATGCCCATGCACACTGACAAGAAAGAGGCGCTGGCCGAAGCCAGCGCCCGTCATTACTATATGATACGGTCTAGGTTTCTGCGCCTGCGGTGGCGAGTTCGCCTTCCTCGACGGCGTCGCGCTCTTCCTGGCTGAGGCGGAGCAGATCTTCCTCCACGTCCACGCGGATGCGCTTGCCGGGCACGAACCGCGCATCGAGCAGCCCCTCAGCGAGCGGATCCTCAATCAGATTCGTGATGATCCGGCGCAATGGCCGCGCGCCGAACTGCGGATCGTAGCCGCGCTTGGCGAGCAGGTCCATCGCCTCATCGCTAACGGTGAGGTCAATGTCCTGCTCCGCCAGTTGCACGCGGATGCGCTTCAGGAGCAGATCGGTGATCTGGCGGATATGCGTGTTGTTCAGCGCGTGGAAGACGACGATCGCGTCAATCCGGTTGATGAATTCGGGCCGGAAGGTCCGCTTCAGCTCATCCATCACCTTTGTGCGCATGTCATCGTATTGCCGCGCCTGCTGCTTCGCCTCGTCGCCGGTGATGGCGAAGCCGAGGCCGCTATCGCGCTTCAACTGCTCGGAGCCGACGTTCGAGGTCATAATGATGATCGTGTTACGAAAGTCCACCTTGCGGCCCTTGGCGTCCGCAAGATTTCCGTCTTCGAGGATTTGGAGCAGGATATTGAACGCCTCCGGGTGCGCCTTCTCAATTTCGTCGAGCAGCACCACCGAATACCCCTTGCGGCGCACGGCCTCCGTCAATTGGCCGCCTTCTTCGTAGCCGACGTAGCCGGGAGGCGCGCCGACGAGCCGGGAGACGGCGTGCCGCTCCATGAACTCGGACATATCAATCTTGATCAGCGCATCCTCGCTGCCGAACATGAATTCGGCGAGCGCCTTCGCGGTCTCAGTCTTGCCGATGCCTGTCGGGCCGAGAAAGATGAAGGAGCCAATGGGCCGCTTCGGGTCTTTGAGGCCGGCACGTGCGCGGCGCACGGCGCGTGAGACCGCTTCAATCGCGTCCTGCTGCCCGATGATCCGGTTGTGCAGCGCGGACTCCATCTGCAAGAGCCGCTCGGACTCCTCGCCCGCGATGCGCATCAGCGGAATACCCGTCCACATCGAGACGACCTGCGCGATGTCTTCTTCAGTGACATACGCTTCATCTGTCTGCTTCTCTTCCTGCCACTCACGCTCCATGTCGTGGATACGGTCGCGCAGACGCTCCTCGCGGTCCTGCAACTGCTTGGCGACATCGAAATCGTCCGCGTTCTTGGCCGATTCCTTCTCGCTCTGGAGCGAGGCGAGCATACTCTGCGCCTGCTTCAGATTCGGCGGCGCGACGGAGCGATGCATCCGCACGCGAGAGCCCGCCTCGTCAATCAGGTCAATCGCCTTATCGGGCAGGAAACGATCCGGCACATACCGGGCGGCCAGCCCGGCGGCGGACTTCAGCGCCTCATCCGAGATTTTCAACTGATGATGGTCTTCGTAGCGGCTCCGAATACCCTTGAGAATTTCGATGGTCTCCTCGACGCTCGGCTCGTCCACCATCACCGGCTGGAAGCGCCGTTCGAGGGCGGCGTCGCGTTCGATATACTTGCGATACTCATCGAGCGTCGTCGCGCCGATGGTCTGCAACTCGCCGCGTGAGAGGGCGGGCTTGAGGATGTTCGCGGCGTCCACCGCACCTTCGGCAGCCCCCGCGCCAACGAGCGTGTGCAATTCATCTATGAAAAGAATGCTCGCGGTCTCCTTGACTTCGCCAACGATCTTCTTCAATCGCTCCTCGAACTCGCCGCGATACTTCGTCCCCGCGACGAGGGCGCCAATGTCGAGCGAGATGAGCCGCTTGTTCTGGAGCGGTTCCGGCACATCCCCGGAGACGATGCGCTGCGCGAGTCCCTCGACGATCGCCGTCTTACCGACGCCCGGTTCGCCGATGAGCGCGGGATTATTCTTCGTGCGGCGAGTGAGAATTTGCATCACCCGCTCGATCTCGCTCTCGCGGCCGATCACGGGATCGAGTTTGCCGCTGCGCGCCGCCTCGGTCAGATCGAAGCCGAGCGCGTCCATGTACGGCGTCTTCGTCTGCTGCTTGGATTGCTGATAGGAGGAGGATTGAGAGACGACTTGCATCACCTGCTGCAGCACCTTCTCCAGGCTCACCCCCAGCGATTCCAACACCCCCGCCGCGATTCCCTCACCCTCCCGCACCAGCCCCAACAACCGGTGCTCCGTGCCAATGTAGTGGTTGTTCAGCCGCCGCGCCTCGTCCATCGCCAGCTCGATCACCTTCTTCGCCCGTGGCGTCAGCCCCGGATCGCCAACGACCAA
>JAICJW010000535.1 GCA_025928215.1 Chloroflexia bacterium
GTGGTTCACTTCCCTATCCCCTCTCCGCGCCCCTCTGCGTCCTCTGCGCCTCTGCGGTTCAGTTAGTTTGCCTGATCCTGTGAGGGTTGGGAGTGAGTTGGCAATTGGTTTGCGTGCCGTAGTACCATGCGCCGGAGGCATGGGGGCCTGACGGGAAGGAGAAAACCTATGAAGGCACGAACGGCACGGAGCCTGCTCGTCTGCGCGCTGATCGCGGGCATCATCGGGGTCAGCGTCGGCAGTGGCGTGGATGCGGCGACGGACTTCGCGGCGCCCGTCTTCCGCTTCCAGTGGGAATCAGTCGAACGGAACACGCCGAATTTCTGGGGGCCGCTCGTCAATGCCAGCCCCGGCATGCGGGAGCCGTACACGGAGGCGGCGGGCGGTACGCGACTCGTCCAGTACTTCGACAAGGCGCGGATGGAACTGGCGGGACAGAATACCGTGACGAATGGTTTACTCACCGTCGAACTGAAGACAGGCAAGATGCAAGTCGGGGACAACGCCTTCGAGCAGCGCCTCCCCGCGACGATTGGTGTCGCGGGCGATCCAGGGCAGGCGGGGCCGACCTATGCTGACCTCGCCAAACGACCGGAACACGTGCCGCAAGTCGCCGGTGCTGTCCTGACAACGACCTTCAGCGAAGGTGCGTTCACCGAGTCGAATATCGTCCCGACCGATCCGCAGTTGGCGCTCGTCCAGTACGTGACCGATCCCGGCGGGCGGTTCGGGCAATACGTTCCGCGTGCCTTCTGGGATTATCTGAACGCACTGCCGCTGCCGTGGCAGAGCGTCCTCGGCTTCCCGATCAGCCCGGCATTCGGGACGCAACTCGCCGTCGGCAGCACGATGCGCCCCGTCTTCATTCAGGCATTCGAGCGGCGGGTGCTGACCTACACGCCCGGCAACCCGGCGGGCTTCACCGTCGAGTTCGGCAACATCGGTCAGCACTACCAGCAGTGGCGATATAACCAGACAAGTCCGGCGCCGACCACCCCGCCCCGCCCGGTGGTGACGAATGCGGGGATCGCCGGTGCGGATGCGCTCTTCGCGACCGGCGTGAACAACCTGACCGCGAAGAACTCCAGCGTCTTCCCGCTCGGCGCGGCAACCGGCACGGCGTACGACGAGATGCTCACCTTCCAGCCGTTCGAGACCGGCTCCATGTTCTATTTGAAGAGTTCGCGCGTGATCTACGTCCTCAGTAAGACCGGCGTGCAACTCTCCGCCTATCCCGACACCTGGAACGAGGGCGACCCGAACGGCGATCTGACGCCCGGCCCGCGCGCGAACACGTACGCGCCGAAGCGCGGCTTCGGCAAAGTATGGCGCGACAACACGGTCGTCCAGCAGGCGCTCGGCTACGCGACGGCGGACGAGCAACCCTACACCGGCAAGGTGCAGTTCTTCGATCGCGGCCTCCTGATTGATGACCCGGCAAACGGCCTCGTTTGGGCGCTGAACGTCGTCGTCAATGTCTGGGATAATGCGCCAAGATAGCGCTGAGAAGTTCGGCGTTCGATGTTCGGAGTAGATCATCGAACGCCGAACTCATCACTGAATATCGAGCATCCGCGCCAGATTGCCGCCAAAGATCAGCGACTCGGCTTCCGCGCCGAAGTTGCCGCGCCGCAGCGATTCCATCGCGAGGTCCGGGTAGCAAGAGGGGAGGTTCGAGCCGAAGATGATCCGTTCGGGGCCGACTGCCGCTATCGCGGTCGCGACGAAACCCGGCTCGAAGGCGGCGATTGTCGTGCCGAGAAAGATGTTCGGATTGTCTTCGGCGGCGGCGATGGCGGCGCGCCCGTCGTTGCGGTAGCCCATGTGATCCATGATGATCGGCACATCGGGGTAGCGGCGGGCGAGCGCGCCGATCTCCAGCGGGTCGCCATGATTGCCGGTCGAATGGATATTGACGATGATCCCCGTCTCCCGCGCGACATCCATCAGCGCCCGCACCGCCGCGCCGAGCGGCGGCGCGTTATAGAGCGCGGGCATCACCTTGAGCATCCTGCAGCCGAGCGCCGTCACGGCGTGACGCGCCTCGTCCACCGCGCCCGGCGCATTCGGGTTGACCTGCGCGCAGGGAATCCAGCGCGGATCGCCAGCGAGCGTCTCCACCACCGCCCGGCTGTTCGGCGCGGGCGTCGGCGCGGGCATGACGACCGCCATGGCGATGCCCGCCATATCCTCCCAATGCGCGAGATTCGCGAGCGCCGCGCGCCGCTCCTCCGCACTCGCCTCGCTCGGCAGATAGGCCTCAAAATCCATCGTCGGCATTCACGCCCTCCCCTCATGACGAATCGTTCAACCGGAACGGATGGAGTCTACATCCGAACAGGAGAGGATGAACACTCCCCAACGA
>JAICJW010000437.1 GCA_025928215.1 Chloroflexia bacterium
AGGTGGTCAGTGAATAACCTCCATCCCCATTCGAATCAGGAATAGTCATGGTTCCGGCTTGTGTGAATCTTCCAGTACCTGGCGGATCACCATCGTGAAAGGGCGCCAGATAGAAAGCCAGCCAAGCAGATGTGTTCGTACCAGGCATAGTATCGATATTTGAACTCGCTGGATCGATATAAGTGAAATATGACCCGGCGAAATTTACGTTATACGGGGTACCATTCACATATTCGTAAACGTAGTCGGGCTGGAAGTCTGCCGTCAGAATGTCACTGAACGCAGCACTAACCCCTGAAACTAACAGCACGTTCACGATCACAGCCATTGATGCCATGAAGAACATCCGATGCTTAATGATTACCCATAGGCGCGACACCGGGAAACTCAAATAATGCATCAGATACCTCCCTACATCTATATTATCCAGTGGACTCATATGCACGGCGATACGTATCTACCGACTCGGCGTCGTTGTCACTGGCGTGCCGGTTACTGGCGTTGGGTGGCTCCCGCTTGTTTGTGTTTCCAAGGTATGCACGACGGCCGTCTGCAGTGATGGCGGCGGGGGCGGCGGGGGCGACGGCGGATGCGCCGTCGTTGATGGAGGGAGCGCGGGCGTTTGGCTCCCTGTCGGCGTCTTTGGCAATGGAACACGCGCGCCCGCGCCCAACGCCGACGCGGGTGGAACACCAGAGTACACGGCATCACCGGGAGGAAGATCCCGTCCGAACGTACTCGTCCGATTGCTCGGCACCAGGACGTATTCATAGGTACAGTCCGAATGCCGAACGATATATCGCCACTTATCGTCTGTTGGGATCTGGGGAGCGAGATCAAGGGTCTGGGTGATAGCGATGCCCGAACCCGGATAGGTCGCTTGATACAGTACAACCGCAGTGATCGCAATACCGGGCGTGGCCTGCTGATTCGGTCCAATCGTATATGTTGGATGAGGGACTGCCGGTGTCGGCGTACATGCCGCACTCGCTGTGACCGCAACGGCAGCACCAGCCGGAGTTGCGGTCACGCTACCGCGTGAATTACACGCAACAAGGATCACTGTTATCACGACTAACGCGACCCCGGCAAGAGCGATCTTCGTTCGCATTTTCGCCTGCACTTTCCGGCTCACTGTCTCAGGGTGTATCTGCTTCGCGACCAAAGATACTACGCCAGAAAAAAAAATGTCAATAGCATTATCAATCAGTGAAATTTGACTCGTGACTCATGGCGTTGCGTGCGGCGGCAGAACGATCCGATGGGGTCATCACTTTCCGTTCAGCGGATCGTGGTAGGATCACGGCGCGGCGCGATCAACGATTACCGGGAGGGAAGACAATGGCGGACGGGCGGAAGATGCTGGTGATCGGCGCGCATTCGGCGGACTTCGTCTGGCGGGCGGCGGGCGCGATGGCGGTCACGACGGCGAATGGCGGCACAGCGGCAGTAGTCGCGCTCTCGTATGGGGAGCGCGGCGAATCCGGCGAACTCTGGAAGGAGCCGGGGCAGACGATCGAGAACGTCAAGCGCGTGCGTGAGGCCGAAGCGCGCGCGGCGGCGGAAGCGGTCGGCGCGACATTTCGCTGCCTCGATCTCGGCGATTACCCGCTCGACGTGCCGAAAGATGCGCTCGAAGCATTGGCCGGCATCATCCGGGAGTTCGCTCCCGATGTCATTCTCACGCACACTGAACGCGATCCATACAACCAAGATCACGATGTCGGCCACGCGGCGGCGGTGCGTGCCCGCGTGCTGGCAGCCGGGGCGGGCGTCGCCAGCGCCTTCGCGACGATCGCGCCGCCCGCGCTCTTTCTCTTCGAGCCGCATCAGCCTGAACTCTGCAACTTCATGCCAACAACCTTCCTCGACATTACCGCCGTTTTCGCCAGGAAGCAGCGCGCGATGGATGCGATGAAGGCGCAATCGTACCTCCGCGACTACTACACCGAACGCGCCGTTTACCGCGCCAACCACGCCCGCCGCGCCAATGGCGCTTCCGGCATCCGCTACGCCGAAGCCTTCCAGCGTGTCTATCCGCAGGTCGTGAATGCATTGTGATGAGCCGTCTCCATCGCTCTGCGGTTGGGGGACGGATCGGGACCGTACAGCAATGGAGAGAGGGGGGAAGGAATCGCATGGTGTTTGAACTGTTCGATCTAACCGGGCACGTCGCGCTCGTCTCCGGAGCGGGGCAGAATATGGGGCGGGCGACCGCGCTCGCTTTCGCTGAGGCCGGGGCCGACTTGCTCATCTGCGATTACCGCGCTGAGACGCTCGAACGCACGGCGGGCGAGATCGAACGGCTGGGGCGGCGAGCCGTCCCCGTCGTCTGCGATGTCTCCGATAGCGCGCAAATTCATGACATGTTCACGCGGCTCGACCGGGAGTTCGGCCGCATTGATGTCCTCGCCAACATCCCCGGCAGCAATCATCTCTATCACCCCGAAGACCTCCCGCTTGAGATGTTTCAGGAGGTCTTGCAAGGGGCGTTGATCGGCAAGTTCTGCTGCTGCCAGGAGGGTGGGCGGCGCATGTTGCGGGCCGGGAAGGGCAGCATCATCAATATGGCCTCCATCGGCGGTATCAGCGCGCTCGGACGTGGCAACTTCGCCTACAGCGTGGCAATGGGCGGGGTCGTCCAGATGACTCGCGAGTTGAGCACGGAATGGTCGGGGCGCGGGGTGCGCGTCAACGCGATTGCCCCCGCGCAGATCACGAACCCGGCCTTCGATCAGCGCATGGCGGCCACCCCCGGCCTGCGCGAAAACTTCCTCACCGGCATCCCAATTGGCAGGCTTGGTGTGCCGGACGATATTAAAGGTGTGGCGCTCTTCCTCGCTTCCGATGCGTCCGCGTTCGTCACCGGCAGCGTGATCGCCATGGACGGCGGCAACCTCGCCATGAACGCGGGCGGCACACATTCCGGCAACGACGCGCGGCCCGCGCGTGCGTAAGGGCGAGCGGGAGGCGAGCGCTGACCTTGACAATGAATGATGATCCTGATATTCCGTAAAATCTGGTCTTGGAGACGCATTGGACGGTGGGACGAGCGGAGTGGCGGTTCATCCGAGAATACGCAGTGGGTGAAGGAGGGGTGGCAATGGCGCGAGTCCGGTCGGCAGAATTATCCTGGCGGATGATCGAGGAAGCGCGGGCAGGCGGGGCGGCGGTGCTCGTCCCGATGGGGTCAACCGAGGAACATGGCCCACATTCGCCGACGGGCGATTATCTCATTACCGATGCGATCGCGGAGGCGGTCGCCCAGGCGACCGGCGACCTCGTCACACCGACGATTCCGTTCAGTTATTCCGAATACTTTCGGCACTATCCGGGAACGATCACCCTTCAGGCGGAGACGCTGCGTCTGCTCGTGCGCGATGTCGTTGGCAGCCTGCTCGACGAGGGCTTCCGGCATGTGATCCTCTTCAACGGACACAAGGGAAATGAGCCGATCCTCCAGACGCTGATCCGCGAGTTCCGGCGCGAGCGCGGTGTGCTCGTGCC
>JAICJW010000157.1 GCA_025928215.1 Chloroflexia bacterium
GCCTCGGCGTTCGTGTTCGGGAAGCGGAACGAGGCGGTGTCCGTGACGATACCGAGATAGAGCCACCCCGCTTCCTCCGGCGTCACGCTGCGCGTGAGAAGCAGGATCAACTGGTAGGCGAGCACCGCCGTCGCCGTCGCCTGCGGATCAATGATAGGGATGTCCACCGCGATCGCCGGATGAGGATGATGGTCGAGGCAGATAATCGTGCATTGCTTCGCCGCATGCCGCGCGGCAATCGTCATCCCCAGCGCGCCAACACGATTCCAACCCGAACTCGTATCGAGGACGACCGCGACGTCCGCCTCCGGCAGCGGGTCATCCGCGCCGTAGACGTGCGCCCGCGCCGCCGCGTCTAGGTATTGGTACCGTTCGGGGACGGCGCAACCGAGCGCGATCGCTGCCGGGACGCCGATCCGATCCAATGCGGAGGCGAGCGCGAGCGCCGAGCCGAGGCCGTCCGCATCCGCGCCGAGATGCGTGGTGATGAGGACCGCCGTTGCCTCACGCAGCCGTGCCACCGCCCGCCGCAACGCGACGCGGCGCGTCAGACCAATCGGCGATCCGGCGCGGGCAGTCACACGGGCCTTCCCTCGTGGCGGCACAGACGGGTGATTATGATCATAGTGAGCATTCATGCCCTTCGCTACGCAACTGCCATGCCAGAAACGCCGGATAGAGACAAAAGACCGTGGCCCAAGTATATCATGCCCCCAATGGGGAGTTCGGAGTTCGTTGTTCGGTGTTTGCGCGGGATTCTTCTGACATCGAACTCCGTGCCGTTAGGCCGTGCGGGGCGTGTCCGCTTTGGGAATGGGGCTGATGGCGATGTAACCGACGGCGAGCGTGAGGATCGCGGCGGCGCAGAAGAAGGTCGCGCGCGCCCCATAGCCCGCGGCGATCAGGCCACCGGCGAGGCCACCGAGCGGGATGTTGCACCAGGCGATCATACGGATCGCGGCGGAGGCGCGGCCAAGCAGGTGATCGGGGATCACCGCCTGCCGCAATGAGATTGAGGGGATATTGAGGAGCGTCACCGCCGCGCCCCAGAGGACGCCAATGCCCGCCATTACAGGCAAATTGCCCGTGAGCGCGAAGGCGAGCGGAAAGAGCGGCTGAAGGATCGTCGCGAGGAGGATCTGCCGCCCAAGCGGCAATTTCCGCGCGATTTTCCCGATGACAAGCGAGGCAAGGAACTGACCGACCGCCGTGCTGGCGAGAAAGAGACCTGTTTCGGCGGCGCTGAAATGTAACTCAATTCGGGCGCGGTAGACGAGGACGGCGAGGACGGCGCTCGTCGCGAGATTGCCGACCGCCGTGGCGACCGAGAGCGCGCGGATCAGTGGATGCCCCCAAACAAAGCGGATGCCCTCGCCCATCCGCTGCCAGAAGGTCCCTTCCTCCCGCCGCACGGTGGGCGCGCTGAAGGGGCGTTTGATCGTCACGAGCGAGATGACGGAAACGACATACGAGACGGTGTCAATAACCATCGTACCCGGTGCCGTGAAGAGCGCGACGAGCGTGCCCGCCAGCGGCTGGCCGGAGAGTTCGGCGGCGCTGCGCGTCAGTTCCAGTTTGCCGTTCGCGTCCGCCAGTTGCCGTTTCTCGACGAGGTTCGGCAGGCAGGCAGTGTAGCCAACATCGAAAAAGATCGTGAAGAGGCGCATCAGCGCGGCCACGACGAATAACTGCACGAGCGTCAGGTAGCCCATGAAGTAGGCGACCGGGATACTGAAGACGAGCAGGCCGCGCGCCACATCGCAGACGAGCATGATCGCGCGGCGGTTCCAGCGGTCCGCGATCACCCCGGCGGGGAGTGCGAAGATCAGATACGGGAGGAAACTGATCGCACTGAGCGCGCCGACGGTGACCGCCGAGCGGTTGATGTCGAGCACCAGCCAGGGAAGGGCAAATTGGGTGATCTGCGTGCCAAACACGCTCAAGCTCTGCCCGCCCCAGAGTGTGACGAAATCGCGATTCCGCAGCAGCGATTCAGCGATGGGTGCCTGCTCCGGCGCGGCCTCTACCGGCTCGCTCGTTTCCCCTGATACCCTTGCCGGTGCATCTGCTCCCACGTGCTACTCCCTTCGCGCGTCCCCACACGCTTCTTGTTGTAGCCTCCGCCATTGGAAAAAAGGAGCGATAGAGAGCTGGTTGATCTGACGGTTTCTTCATTTTCGCACATCACTCGGCGGGAACGCAAAAGTGGACGGGAGGCAGGGAGTCAGTAGTCAGAAGACGGTAGACGGTAGTCAGAGGGTTCGATCCCGTTCTGACTACCGACTACTGACCACTCGCTCCGGCTGGCACGTCGGGCACCAATGCGTGCTGCGACCGGCGAGACGCATCTGGGCGATCGTATCTTTGCCGCAGGTGAGGCAGGGCTGGCCGTGGCGATGATAGACGCGGAGAAATGCCAGATTACCGCCGGGATTGCCGTAGGCATCACGAAACCCTTCAGCGTCGAAGGTCGTGCCGTTATGCGCGACGCCGCCGGCGATCACCTCCTTAATGGCAACGGTCAGGCGGGCGATCTCCGCATCGGTGAGGGTGCCGACGGGCGTTTGCGGGTGGATTCCGGCACGGTGAAGCGATTCGTCCGCGTAGATATTGCCGAGGCCGGCGATCCGTCGCTGATCGAGCAGCGCGGCCTTCGTCGCCAGTCGCGGAGAGCGGCCGAGGGCCGCGCGCACCGCCGCCGCGTCGAGCGCGTCGTCCAGGGGCTCGTGGCCGAGGGCGGCGAGGCGGGCCGCCAGCCCCGCCGGGTCAAGCACCTCGACGGTGCCAAAGCGGCGCATATCGCCGAAGCGCAGTTCCGTTCCATTATCGAGGCGCAAGGCGACGCGATGGAAGCGGGCGGGCGGTTCGTCCGCCTGATTAACCGTCAGCGCGCCCGTCATCCGCAGATGGACGACGAGCGCGAGATCATCATCGAGATCGAGCATGAGGAACTTGGCCCGCCGCCGCACGGCATGGATGGCGCGCCCGGTGAGCGCGGCCTGCCACGCGGCCTGCCACGCCAGCCACGTCGGCTCCGTTTCAGGCGCGCTGACGGCAACGATGCGGCGGCCGGGCAGCGCACGCTCCAGCCCCCGCCGGACGGTTTCTACTTCGGGAAGTTCAGGCATGATGCGGAAATACCTCCTGTGTATGCGAAAGTATACCGCTGTTTCGCGGCTGCGGCGTGCGGTACAATCGGCCCATGAATGCCGATCCTTCCCCGCCGTCCGCACCCGATCTGACGTATCTTCCTCGTATCCAGCAGACGCTTCTCGACTGGTACGCCCGTGAAGGGCGAGACCTGCCGTGGCGGCGAACGCGCGACCCATACGCGATCCTAGTCTCTGAACTGATGTTGCAGCAAACGCAGGTGGATCGCGTCATCCCGAAATGGGAGGCGTGGCTGGCGCAATTTCCAACCATCGTCGCGCTTGCCGATGCGCCGACGAGTGCGGTCATTAAGGCATGGGCGGGGTTAGGCTACAACCGGCGCGCAATCGCCCTCCAGCGGCTGGCGCAGGCGGTTGTCGCGGTGCATGGCGGGCGCGTGCCGGACGATGTCCCGGAACTGAAGGCGCTCCCCGGCATCGGGCCATACACGGCGGGCGCGGTCGCCGCCTTCGCGCATAACCGCCCGGTGGCGATGGTGGATGTCAATATCCGCCGCCTGCTCTATCGCCTCTTTGTCGGTGCGGAGGTGCCGGAGTACCGCCTCTCCGAAGGCGAAATCTGGGCGCTGGCGCGCGCCGCCGTGCCGCCGGGCCGGAGCGCGGACTGGCATCAATCGCTGATGGACCTCGGCGCGACGATCTGCCGCCCTCGCCCGCTCTGCGAACGCTGCCCGGTGCGGGAATGGTGCCGCGCCGCGCCGGAGTGGGCGATACTGCCCCCCGACGCGCCCCGCCCAACAAAGTCGCAGGGCAAATGGGAAGGCTCCAACCGCCAGTATCGCGGCCGCATCCTCCGCACGCTCGGCGCGCTGCCGCATGGCGACGCGCTGCCGCTGCCCCTGCTCGGCGCGCGGGTGCGCGAGGGATACACCGAGGCGGACGCGGCATGGCTCCTCGGCCTCGTCCGCGCCCTCGCACGCGATGGCCTCGCGCTGCTTTCCGGCGATGAGGGGGCATACACCGTCCGGCTGCCCTGAAGAGGGTATCCGGCCACCCGATATTTTCTGTCACACGCCGTGTCTGCCCGGTGTTACCATACGATGGAATGGCAGTTTCGGGGGCGTCTTGTACAGAGCAGAGACGATGAGCAGACAACCGAGAGCGATGGCGCGCTATGGGCGGTGGCTCGTCGCGTGCATGTTCGTGATGCAGATGACCGTCTCAGTCGCGGCCAGGGTGCCGGAGCCGGTCGCGGACACACCGGTCGCGGGGGATGACACCTTTCAGATCGGGCCAACGATGGTGAGCGATCCGACGGATGTATCCGTGATGGTGGACCGGGCGTACGGCCCGCTCGCCGACGACGCGGGGCATCTCCGCGCCGATCTAATCGGCGAAAGCGTCGCGACGGAGAGTGCTCTCGAAGTCGCGCCGACGGATGGCGCGCCGCCGGTCTTTGCCGTCGCGGTGAATGGGGTCGCGGTGCGGGGATCATGGCAGCCGGCCGGACCTGTCAGCCGCGCCTACCGCCTGACTCTCCCAACGACGCAGATGCTCTTCCCGCAACCCGGCGATGCGAATCATGCGCTGATCCCTCGCGCCAACATTCTGACGTTCACCGGCGCGACGGCAGCACTGGACTGGTTGCGCCTCATCATACCCGGCACGCCGCCCGCGCTCTTGATGGCGGGAGCGGATCTATCCTGCGGCAGCCCCGGCCCCACCGATACGACGGAGACCTGGAACGACTGGGGGCGCTGGCTGACGGCGGATAGCATCCCGTATCGCGCCCCCGCGCGCGACGGGCGGCTGACCGTCGCGGAGCAACTCCCGGCACTGGACGACGGCTATTCCTTTCTCCGGCACGCCTACGGCCCCGACCGCCCCGGCCTCGCGCCGCGCGTCACGCTCGTCGGTTACAGCATGGGCGGTCTGGTGGCGCGGCTCTGGGCGTCCCAGCACCCCGGCGTCGTGACGCATCTGCTAGAACTCGCCAGCCCGGACGCCGGGACGGACGCCGCGACCAATTTCTTCGCCATCTTTCTTTCCCCCTGCGCGAGCGGTGCGCTGCACGATCTGTCTCCCGCCTTCGTCTCCGCCTTCAATGCCCGTGTAGATCTCTCTCAGTACTGGAATCCGGACCCCGCCACGATGCATATCACCACGGTCGCCGCCGTGCCGCCGACCGGCGATCATACCGATGGCGTCGTCGCGGAGGGAAGCGCGGACGCATTGCCCTACGCGACGCACCTGACGTGGACACCGGAGAGCGTGGACCGCTCGTTCTCACTCCATATCGCGCTTCCCCATGCCCTGAAGGTCTATACCGACCTGCGCGACGCATCGCGATTCGCGTCGCCGCTGCCGGACGCGCGAACGGGGCAGTAACGAGACACGAAGCAGACGGAAAGAAAAGCGGCGGAGCGGGTGCCCCGCCGCTTCGTCAGAACCGTGGATGCGCAATCAGGAACGTGGTGCCCGCCGCTTCAAGGCAATGCCGGTTCCGATGACCGCCAGCGCGAGGACAATCACCTCGATGAAGACGAGGTTCATCGAGCCGCTATGCGGATGGCCGGTTGCCGGGATCGTCGTCACTGTAGCGCCACCCGTGCCGGTCGCTACCGCCGTTCCTCCGGTCGCGGTGGCTGCGACCGTCGCGGCCTTTGTGGCGGTCGGGGCAACCGTGGCGGCCGTTGTCGCGGTCGGCGCGACGGTGGCGGCCCGCGTCGCGCTCGCTGTCGCGGAGCCGGTACCGGCCGTCGCGGACCCCGTCGTCTGCGCCAGGCCGGACCCGGCCGTGAATGCGAAGACGGTCAGAAAGGTCACGACCAGAAACAAGAGTGTCGAGAGCCGCTTACTCACGTACGCACCTGCCTTCCTTCCGCGATCACTCCTCGCGGTCACCACCAACGATTTGCCCTCGGATCCCACAACCATTGTGGAGAGCGGTCAGATATCATGCCGCACGACGGATGCCATCTGTGAGGGCAGCATAGTGATATGCATTTTATATATTATCTATTGTTTTTTATTGCGCTTGCCTGTGCTAGCGTGATCGACAGGGGAATATTCATTCGTCGCACGTGCCGCGCTTTCTGGTACGATGGTCTGATACGCGTGATCAGCGTGGCCTCCGGCTGATGAATAAGCGCGTGTGGCGTGCGGTCGCGAAGGGAAGAGGATAGCGACGATGTCCATCTGGTCTGCTCATACCATTGTACCGGACGATGCCCGGACACTGCTGTTCACGATCCACGATGTTCCCTTTCGTGTCCGCGCAAATGACGACGCGGTGATCGCGCATATCGCGCGGCTGGTGCAGCGCTACCGCGCGGCGGAGCCGGAAGCTGCGACGGAGCCGCGGCAGGAACTGATCGCCGTGCAAGGCGTTCCCACGCTTGATGCCGTCCGCCTGACAGATGTGCCGCGACGTTCCGGCGCACGGAAACCGGCGCGGGTCGCGACCGCCGATCACGATGGTGGCCGGGTGATCCTCCGTCGCGAGACGGGCGTGATGACAACGATCCGGCCCGATGGCTGGACGATTACGGGCGATCTCCGGGCGCATCCGGGGGAGGTGACGCGCGCGCTCGACGCGATGCTCTCCCTCGCGCTCGTCGAACGAGGTTATCTGACGCTCAAAGGGTCTGCCCTCGCGCGGGACGGGCGCGGGATCGCCCTCGTCGGTGGGCCGGATACCGCCAGGCGCGCACTCGCGGTGACGCTCCTCGGGCACGGCTTCCGGTGGGTGACGGAGGATTCGCTGCTCGTGCGCGTCGCCGCCGGGCATGTCGAGATGCGCGGGCTGCCCGGCCTCCTCCGCCTCGGCCCCGCGGCGATGCTCGCGCACCCCACCCTCCGCGCCATGCTCTCGGACGACGAGCGCGCGCGCTATACGGGGCAAACATGGCGCGATCTGCGCGAGATCGAGGCGCGCTACGTCGTGGACGCGGCGGACGCCTTCGGCGCGGATGGCGTCGCGACCGATGGCGCACTGCAGATGATTGTCGCGCTCCGCTGGAAAAGCGGCGCGACCCAGGCCACACCCGCTATCACGCCACTCGCCCGCGCCGATGCCTACGAGGCGCTGGCGGACGCGACCCGCTCCTACGGGCTGTACGATCTGCGCGCCACCCTCCCACCGAACTTCCACCGCCTCCAACGCATCGCGGAGACGGTCACGATGCACGCCGTCACCGGGCCGGTGGACTTGCAAACCGTCGCGGCGGCCCTCGTCGCCGACGAAGCCGCGACCGCGAACGAGGTGCGCTGAGTGATGGCGCGACGTGCCGCCGTGCTCGATGTTGGCACGAACACCGTCCGCCTGCTCGTCGCTGATTGCGCGGGAGGCGCGCTGACGCCGGTGCTCGACCGGACAGATATGTCCCGCCTCGGCCTCGGCGCGGGCGCGGACGGCACGCTATCGGCGGAGAGCATCGCCCGCACCGCCGAGGGGGCAATCACACTCGTCCGGGAGGCGCGCGCGGCGGGCGCGGCGACGATCCTGATGGTCGGCACCGCCGCCGTGCGCGATGCGCCAAACCGCGCCACGCTCCTCGGATGGATCGAGCGGGACACGGGAATCACCTGCCGCGTCGTTGATGGCGAGACCGAGGCATCACTGACCTTCCTCGGCGCGACCGTCGGGCAGCCGCTGAACGGCACGCTCGCGGTCGGCGACATCGGCGGCGGCAGCACGGAGCGGATCATCGCGGTGGATGGCACGATCCGCGAGCGGTTTTCCGTACCGATTGGCTCCGGCCGCCTGACGGAGCGAGCGATCGCGCACGACCCGCCGACGGATGCCGACCTCGCCGCCGCGACGCGCGCCGCCGATGAAGCCCTCCGCCCGCTGCGACCCGTTCAAGCGACCGCGCTCCTCCTCGCGGGTGGGACGGCGTCCGCACTCGGCAGACTGCAAAGCACGGCGACGCTCGACGCCGCCGCGCTCGATGCCGCGCTCGCGACGCTTCAATCCGCGCCCGCCGCCGCTATCGCGCCGACTGTTGGCCTCGAAGTGGCCCGTGTCGGCCTACTGGCGGCGGGCGCGGTGATCGTCCGCGCGCTCGCCCGTTCCTGCGGCCTCACCACCGCGGCCGTCGCCCGTGGCGGCATCCGCGAGGGCACCCTGCTCGCCGCGATGCGCGGTGAGTATGGCTTCTGAAAGCGACTGAACCGCCGATACTTCCCAGAAGGAGAGATAAACGGATGAGCAAGAAGGACGGGCATTTCGGCCCAAAGACCACGTTCCGCGATGCTGCCGCACGTGTGCTGGCCGAACGGCTCGACGCGTTGATGGTGCACGAAGCGGGTACGCGGGCGGGCACAGACCCGGAGGCATTGCACGATATGCGCGTCGCCTCACGGCGGCTGCGGGCAGCGGTGGAGGCATTTGCCGTCTGCTATCGCGGCAAGGCGTTTGCGCGGGTCGCGACGCAGACGAAAGAATTGACGGACGCGCTCGGCGGCGTACGAGACAGCGACGTGCTGCTCGCACGGATGGAGGCGTACGCCGCGACGGTGCCACCGGACGAACGACCTGCCATCGCCGGGTTCATTCACCGCATCCATGACGAACGGGAAACGCGCCGCACGACGATGCTGCACGCCCTCGATGATCTGGCAGCCTCCGAATACGCGAAGCGGTTCTACGCTGTCGCCGCACACCCCCACGCATAGGAGAACCCATGGCTCGCGCCCGCACCGTCCACGGCCTGAAACCGAAGGGAAGTGTTCGCGCCAATGCGCGGAAGATCATCGCGACCCGCACCGACGAGTTCTTCGCGTTCGCCCCCGCGCTCGCCGATCCGGCAAATGTCACGGAACTGCACGATATGCGGATCGCCGCCAAGCGTCTTCGCTACGCCCTCGAACTCTTCGCGGACGCGCTCGGCCCGGACGCTACCGCCTGCATCGCGCAGATCAAGGAGTTTCAGGATATCGTCGGCGACATCCACGACCATGATGTGCATGCGGACATCCTGCGCGCGCACCTGAAAACCCTCGCCGCCGACCATGCGAGCATCCTCGCGGATCGCGCGATGCGGGTGGAGGATGAGATCGAATCCTTCAAGAAAGCATGTCACACCTTCATCACCGACGATGCCTGGGTCGCGGAACAGACCGCCATCGCCGCAGCCATCGCCCGTACGATGCGCGAGCGGCGGCAACGGCACACGGACCTCGTCGCGCAATGGGCCGCGTGGAACGCTGCCGGTCTGCACGAGCGACTGCATGCGATCGCCAAGGGTTAGCGTGGTGGCGGGGGGGAGGCCGCCCGGGCCCGAGGGGTAAAGGGGAAAAACCCCCCCCACAACAAAAACCAAAAAAAAAAACCGCCGCGGGAAAA
>JAICJW010000178.1 GCA_025928215.1 Chloroflexia bacterium
ACGTCTCATTCTCGAACGCTATCAACTCGGCGATGTGATCGGCAAGGGCGCGTTTGGCGTCGTCTGTCGGGCATTCGATACGCGGTTGAAGCGCCCGGTTGCGATCAAATCGCTCAAACGCAGCATGGCGGATACGGATCCGGGGCATTTTCGCCTGCTGGAAGATCGTTTCCCCCGTGAGGCGGAAGCAGGCGCCTGTATGGGCAGCCACCCAAATCTCGTGACTGTTTTCGACCTCGCGATTGATGCCGATGGGACACGCTATCTCATGCTGGAATACGTCCCGGGCGGGACGCTGGGCGAGAAGCTAATAACGAATGGTGCGCTCAACCTTACAGATATGTTGCGCCTCACCGCCGACATCGCGCGAGGCTTGCAGGAAGCGCATAAGCACGGCATTGTTCACCGCGATATCAAGCCTGCAAATATCTTTCTCGCTGAGAATGGGCATGCCAAGGTCGGCGATTTCGGCATCGCCCAAATGGATCATCTCTCTGGCTGGACACACGGCGTCGTCGGACATCCAGGGACACCACTCTACATGAGTCCGGAGCAGGCGCAGATGATCGAATACGTCCGACCCGCTTCCGACCAATACAGTCTGGGACTCGTCCTATTCGAGATGCTCACTGGCGAAGCGTACAAGCGTGTTGGCGACCGTGTTGCAAGCGCATTGCTTCAGAATCAGCCCCACATCGTTGCGGAGATCGTCGAGACGATGCTCGCACAGCATCCGGATGACCGCTTCTCCTCAATGAAAGAAGTCGCTAGGGTGATTCACGCGATTGAACGCCGACGAGAGATGGCCGAAACGCAAAAGGAGGCAACACGGTCGTACGATCTGTCTCTCCTTTCAACGTCTCCTCCGGCGGATACCCGGGTGGAAGACGGCGATGGCGACGAACACGTTATGACGAGTACAACCACGATTCATCCGGATACAACGGAGTCCCCGCCATCCCTTCTCGATACGACATCGACTATCTCATCCAATCAGGCTCGAACCCCCAGTCTTCCCGATAGCGCGCCACAATCATCGGCACACAAAATAGGTGCCCGTAAAGAGGGGTCACAATCGCGCCAGTTTCGACACCAACGTTTGCTGCACTACCAACCCCACCTGTGTTATCACCTACATCAACCCTCATCCCAACTGCCACACCTAATCCGCCAACGCCAGTACCCGGTATCGGAATCTTTGGCGCGGGGACAACAGACGACGGGACCTTGCAGACAATTGCATCAAGCGATGTCGTCACCACGTTCGTTTCCGGCCAGGAAGTGTTCGCGTTCGTGAATTACGGGAATGCGCAGCCGAATGTGGATTTCTTCGATCTTACGGTTGTCGCAAACGGCACGTCGCAATCCCCTGTACAGGCCATAGCACCAAGCGCGGATGGCTTCGTGATCGTCTCACTCGGCACATTAGCGGTCGCGAATTATATCCTCGAAGTCCGCTACAAGGGAGAACTGGTCAAGCAGGCTGAGTTCCGTGTCATTCCTCGGCCAACACCCGTTCCGCCTAGACCGACACTAAGAAGTATTCCTCTGCCGCCTATATCCCAACCCCAACAACCGATAACCCAGGCGACACCAACACCCCTGCTAGTGCCGCCACCGCCGCTGGTTATAACTCCAGCGCGTTAGTGGCTGCTCATCGGGGAGCGATCCGCGCTATCGGTGAGCAAGGGCAGGTGCGGAATGAAGCGATGCGCGGAGCGGGGAAGGAGCACCGTCACGGTGGTGCCGACATCCACGAAACTGGCGATGCCGACGCGGCCGCCGTGTGCCTCGGCGATCTGCTGGACGAGGCTGAGGCCGAGGCCCGCGCCGTGATGCCCACTCTCAACACCGCTCGCACCGCGATAAAACCGCTCGAAGAGGTGTTCGATTTCGGCGGGTGCGATGCCGGGTCCTTCGTCACGCACGCGGATCGCCAGCCACTCGCGTTCGGGCCGCACGGTGATCGCGACGGGTGTCCCCGGCGGCGTATAGTGGCAGGCATTCTCGACCAGATTGGCGAGCAACCGTCGCACGAGGGGCGCTTCGCCCTCGATGGCTGCCTCGCCCTCAATATCGGTGCTGATCGGATGGTCGGGGAAGGCATGCCCCGCCTCTTCCGCGATGGTTGTCACGAGGGCGCCCACATTCACCTGGCTCCGGACGACCGGCTGGCGGCCCGCATCAATCCGCGCGAGCGTCAGCAGATCGGCGATCATCGCGCTCGTCTCCGCGACGGACGCGCCGATCGCTTCGAGTGCGTCGCGATATTCCTGCGCGCTCCGGTCCCGCATCAAGGCGAGTTCGGTCGTCGCCTGGATGACGGCGAGCGGTGTACGTAACTCGTGCGCGGCATTGGCGACGAATGCCTGCTGCTGCGTGAGCGACCGCCGTACCGGCACCATCACCTGCCGCACCAGGAACAAGCCGCCGGCGACGGAGAAGACGACGACGCCACCGCCGATCAGCGCCATAATCAGCCGGAGTTTGTTGAGCAAGTCGTGGAGCGGCGCGTCCGGTCGCCCTGTTTGCACAATGACGGCGATATGGGCGCTATCTTCCTCCCCGATCCAGATTGGGGTGGTCAGGACGCGCGTATCGTTGCCCGGCGAAGCGAGCGTGCGGATGTCGGTCGCGCCCTGCTCGGCGGCTTTGAGCGGGAGCAGAGCGGGCAGGTTCGCGACGCGCTGCGAGCTGGGTGTGAAGAGTTGCGTGCCGTCCGGCGTGAAGAGGTAGACATCAATTCCGGCAGTGTTCAGATCGCGCGCGAAATCGAGGGCGTAGGTGTCAATCGTGCCGTCCGGCTTGAGGACGACATTGGCGACATCGTCCGCGCGTTGCGAGAGCGAGTCGTCGAAGTTCTCGCGCGTTCGCCGCGCCTCGACGCCGTAGGTGAGGAAACAGGCAATGATCCCGGCGATGGCGAGGACGCCGACGATCCACCCGGTCATGATGCCGCGATTACGCTGTAAGGCCAGCATGGAGCATACCTTTTCGTGCGGCACCCGCACCACCAAAACAGTGGCCCAGTCAGTACGAAAATCGTATCACCTGAACCACATTGAGGTCTAGGATGCGGTGCGGACGGACGGCACCCACATGCTGATAATGACGAGTGACCCGAGGCAGCCGATGCCGCCGAAAATGAGCGCCATTGGGACGCCGGTAAAGTCACCGACGGTGCCGAGGATCATCGAGCCGAGCGGCATCATCCCCATCGCGATCATCGTGTACATGGAGAGTACTCTGCCACGGAATTCCGTCGGAACATTTAGTTGAATGAGCATATTCGTCGTGGACATACTCATCGTTGCCGCACCGCCGACGATAACGAGGAGGCCGAGCGAGAGGGGAAATGACCGCGAGGTCGCGAAGCCGATCAGTGCCGCGCCGAACGCCCCGATGGAGATCGTCAGCAGCAAGCCCCGATGCGTGAAATTGCTCAGGGAGGCGATGGCCAGCGCGCCAATCAGCGCGCCGATGCTCGAAAAGGCCATCAGCATGCCCAGCCCTGTCGCGCCGACATGGAGGACATCCCGCTGCACCGCCGGCATCAGTTGGCTGTATGGCCGCCCAAGCAGGCCAACGAGCGCGATGAGAATGAGCAAGGCGCCAACTGTCCGATTTCCCCGCACATAGCCGAACCCTTCGCGCAGATTCTCAAACATTGTTTGCTTGCGTACCGTCCGGTTCGGCACGGAGGCCATCAGAAGCAGCGCGATGATGACGGCGATGAAGGAGATGGCGTTGATGTAGAAGCAGGCGGCGATGCCGATAAAGCCGAGCGCCAACCCCGCGAGCGATGGGCCGAGGATGCCTGTGCCGTTGAAGGCCGCCGATTGCAGCGCGACGGCATTGGCGATGTACTCCTTGCCGACGATATCCGGCACGAGCGCCTGCCGCGTCGGGTTATCGAAGGCCGCGACGGCTGCCGATACGAACGCCAGCACCATAATCATCCAGACGGTAATCACGCCCAGGGATGTCAGAATGCCGAGGATGAGGGCAAAGATGCCGGCCAGTGACTGCGTGACGATCAGCAGTTTGCGGCGATCAACGCGGTCCGCGACGACGCCCGCGAAGAGCGAGAAGGTGAAGACCGGGACGGCGCGCACGAATCCGACGAGGCCAAGCGCGAAGGGAGAATCGGTCAGTTGATAGACGAGATAACCCTGCGCGACCATCTGCATCCACGTGCCGATATTCGAGACGATCATCCCCCACCAGAGCAGCCGGTAATCGCGGATTTTCAGGGAGGCGAAGGTGCTCTGGCGGGCCGCGGAGGCCGCTGGTGCCGCGCCGAGCGCCGTTCCGCGTACCGTTGCCGGTTGTGTTGACTTGCCTATCATTGCTCGCCCCCTCTGTCGGATCGTTGTTGTGTCCCGTGTCGTCGTCGCGCGTCGCTACTCCTGCTTGTTGAAGGCATACGTCGCCGCCGCGAGGACAATGGTCGCGAAGCCGATCAGAACCGTCGCGTCGAGCGCGACTGGATACGTCCAGACGCCGACGATCAGCCCACGCAAGAAGTCCACGCCGTACGAAAGCGGATTGAAGCGCGCGAGGACGCGCAGCCAGTGCGGCGCGCGCGTGAGCGGAAACTGCGCCGCACTGGTGAAGTAGAGCGGTAAAACGACGAAGTTGTTGATCGTGCCGAACCCCTCGAACGAGGTCATTTTCGCCGCGATCAGGATGCCGACGCCCGTCAGCCCAAGCCCGATCAGCAGCATGACGCCGATGCTGCCGAGGACGACGACCGGGTTTGGCCAGATGCCGACGAAGGGTGCGAAGACCCAGATCAGCGTCCCCTGCACCGTCGCAATCGTCGCGCCCGCCAGCGCCTTGCCGACGACGACCGAGGAACGGGGGATCGGCGCGACGAGGATTTCCTTCAAAAAGCCGAACTCGCGGTCGAAGATGATGCTGATCGCGCTTTGTAAGGACGAGAAAATGATCGCCATTGCCATCATGCCGGGGAAGACGAACTGCAAGTAGGTCACATTGCCCGGCACCGTCACCGAGCCGCGCAGCCCCGCGCCGAGAATGAAGAGCCAGACGACGGTGCGCGCCAGTGAGCCGTACAGTTGGGCGCGCTCCCGCGCGAAGCGGACGAGATCGCGCTGCCAGAGCATCGCCACCGCTTCAAGATCGAGAATCTGCCGGAAGCGGCTCGGTGCGCGGAGTGGTTGTGTCGGCGCGGTAATCGCTGCCATCTCATGCCCTCCCGCCACGGCGGCGCATGATCGCGCGGAGCCGTTCATTGCCGTCCGCGCCCTCATCGCGGATCGCGTGGCCGGTGAGACGGAGGAAGACATCGTTCAGTGTCGGCGGGGCGATCTCCACTGCCCGCACGTCAATCTGCCCGTGCCGGAGGAAACGCGGCACGAACGTATCCGCGTGCTCGACCTCGAAGCGGAGCATGCCCTGTTCCTCCCGCGCGATGACGCCAAACTCGCGCGCGAGCACGTCCGCGGTCGCGCTGTTATCCGCCGTGCGGAGGCGGACGACATCGCCGCCCATGCCGGCCTTGAGCGCGGCGGGCGTATCGAGCGCGATCAGGCGGGCGTGATCCATGATGCCGATGCGGTCGCAGTTTTCCGCTTCGTCCATGTAATGTGTCGTCATGAATACGGTGATGCCGACGCGCCTGCGCAGTTCGTGGATATGCGTCCAGATCGTTTGCCGCGTCTGTGGATCGAGGCCAACCGTTGGCTCATCGAGAAAGAGCACGGCGGGGTGGTGCAGCAGGCCGCGCGCGATCTCCAGCCGCCGCTTCATGCCGCCGGAGAAGGTGCGCACCTTGTCTCTGGCGCGATCCGCCAGATTGACCATTTCGAGCATGTGCGCGATCCGTGCCGCCCGTTCTTCGCGCGGGATGTGATAGATCATGCTGTGGAAGCGCAAGTTCTCTTCCGCCGTGATCCGGTCGTCGAGGCTGTAGTCCTGGAAGATGATGCCGATGGATTCGCGCACGCGGGCCGGATCGCGCGTCACATCGAAGCCGTTGACGAACGCGCCGCCGCCGGTCGGTTGGAGGAGCGTGCAGAGCATCTTGATCGTCGTGCTCTTGCCCGCGCCATTCGGCCCGAGAAAACCGAAAACCTCGCCGGGTCGGACGGCGAAGGAGAGGTGATCTACCGCCGTGAAGTCGCCGAATTGCCGCACGAGATCGCGGACTTCAATCGCCGGGGGCGCTGTCTGGGCGAAGGATGTGTCGGGAAAGGCGGGAGCAGGAGCGGTCATCGCCACGGGCTAATCGCTCTCTTTCGCTTTGCTATGTTTGTCCGCATCGAGCATGAACGCCACATCCTCCATCGCGGCGAGGAGTCGCTTTTTCTGCGCCGCCGTGAGGTGCGACAGGAGCCTGCGAAGGCGCATGTGGACGATCCCCTGATAGCGCGCAAGGACGGCGCGCCCTTCGTCCGTCATGACGATGCGCACCTGCCGCCGGTCCACGGGATCGGGATGTCGCCCGACGAGGCCGCGCTCCGTCAGACCGTCAATCATGCTGGTCATCGTCGGCACCGCGACATTCATCTGCCGCGCCAGTTGGGTCGTGAGGGCGGTGCCGTCCGCCGTGATCGCCTGAAGGCACCGGAGTTGCGGCATCGTTAATCGCTCCCGCCCCTCGGCCTGCTCGATGGCGTGCCGGAGCGACCGCTGATAGCGGCTGATCGTCCGATCCATCGCCGTGACCAGCGCATCGCCGAGGTCATCGGGCGATGTCGTCTCCGAGCCGGTCATCGTCTGTTCATCGTCGGTCATCAGCATCGGGGCAACTCGCAATCGCTAGAGCGTCGTACTGTTAGCACTTCTAAGAATATGGTATGCGGTGCGTCTCGGCAAGGGGCTTCGACGGGCATCGGGGCATGGGTATTGTAGGGAAAGTGGCGAAAAGCCTGCTCCCACTGGGAAAACCGGAGGATCCCCAATGCCGGAGGCGGGCTTGACGGTTGATCCATGTGGTCGCTATCGTACGTACGATCAGGTGTGGGTGTGTTGGAAGCAAGGACAGGGACATGACCGACGATCCGGAAACGGTGCGCGACGAGGCAACGGAGAAAAAAGCGCCGGTTGACACGGTGGATGACCCTTCCGGGTCAGTCGCCAGCCCGACCGATGAGGCAACGACCGATCAAAGCGCGCCGGCGCCGGTCGCGGAAAAGACGGAGGAGTCAGACACCGATACCGATGGTGGCGAGGTCATCCCGCCCGCTGTCGTGACGACCGCTGGCGGTGATGGCGACGAACCGCCCGCGCCCGTCCATCGGGAGGTACGCCAACTGCTCGGCACGCTGCTCATCGCCGCCGGTATTCTGACCATTCTCCTCACCGTCGGCATCACCGCGTGGAATCGGCATCAGCAGGACGCCGAGACGCAGGCCTTCCTCCACCGGGTGACGACACCGACCGTGTCGGTTGCGCCCGCGTCGCTCTCCCAACCAACCCCCTTCCCCTCCACCGTATCTGGCGCGCTCGTGCCGGATACCGCGAAAACTCCCACCGCGAATGCCGGCACCCGCGCGGCGCAACCCGTCGCCACAACGACTGACGGCAAGGATCGGTCAATCCTTGCGGCCGCACCGGCGCCGGTAGCGACGCCCGCGCCGACGACCGCGAGTGACGCAATCGCTACCGATGCCCCCTCGCCAACGCCGAAGCCCAAGATGCCCAAGCCGTCGCATCTGAGGATCCCGGCGATCAATGTAGATTCGAACGTGATTGAGGTCGGCGTGTCACCCGTTGAGATTGACGGCCAGCAAGCGTATATCTGGGATGTCGCGCCCTATGCCGTCGGCCATAATTTTTCCAGTGCGGACCCCGGCGAAGGGGAGAATGTCGTCCTGACCGGGCATGATGACTGGCAGGGCGAGGTTTTCAAAAATCTCTACAAACTGAAGAAGGGCGACGAGGTAGATGTCCAGGCGGGTGATCGCCAGATCACGTATCATGTGGACGATATTCTCCTCCTGCCGGAAGTCGGCCAGCCGCTGGCGAAGCGCATCGAGAACGCCAAATTCATCGGCACCACCGGTGACGAACGCCTGACCCTCGTCACTTGCTGGCCCTATGGCGTGGACGATCACCGGGTGATCGTCATTGCCCGCCCGAATCCGTAGTCAGTAGCCGGTAGTCAGTAGTCAGAACGAACAAGCACCAACGCCATGGCGTCTACGATGCCGTGGCTTTGCTATACTTGGCGCGGAATACTGGCGGCAGGTATCCATCACTGACTACCGACTACCGACTACTGACTACTGGGAGGCGTACTATGAGTAGCGACCCGACGGAACTGCGCGGCAGGACGCGCGTCTTCAACGAGGACGAATCGCTTGGCCGGACGCGAGCGGACCAGCCCGGCAACGGCCCCTCGATTGGCAACCCGGTGCGAATGACGGGCGGCATCGCCAATGCGGTTGATCCGGCGACGGTCCATCAGCCGGACTCACTCGTCAGCCCGCTGATGCTGATGGAGATGGGCAAGCGGATGTATAGTCGCTTCGTGAAGATGATCGGCGGCGAAGAGGCGGTCGCGTCCTTGATGGATCGGAAAATCGGCCTTCACATCTACCTCGATGCCGGTGGGGTGCGCGTTCACTATCGGGGCCGCGTCTGGTGGGTGCCGGAATCGAACAGCGAGCCGTTCGCGACGATCGTCAAAGAGAGCGCGACGCTCGACGAGATTATGAACGCCATGCCGCAGGTCGCCGCGCCGCAGGTACGGTACGGGTAGGGAAGTTCGCAGTACGCAGTTCGAAGA
>JAICJW010000057.1 GCA_025928215.1 Chloroflexia bacterium
AGGTAAATATTCGGCAGCGGCGTGCGCATCTCCGGGATCAAGGCGGAGTAATGGAGTGGCACGATTGGCTGCGCGGCCCGCTCGCGGAAGACGCGGATTTCCCGCACCCAGGATGGATCGAACGCGGGGTTAATCCGTTTGAGGGCGGGGAGATAGTGCTGAAAGAGCGCATCCTGATCCATCGTCCAGATCGGATCGGTCACTTCCAGATAGCGCGAGAGGTAGACGAGGTGGCTGCCGCCGTATTGCTCCGGCGGGACGAAGTTCGTCTGTTCGATCACGCCCGTGAACGGCACCGCCTCATCGGCGATATTCAGCCAGTAGATATCGGTGAGATTGCGGTCCAGTTCGAGGAGCATGCAGCATGCTGCCTGATAGCCGGCGGCATCGAGTTTCCGCACGTAGTCGGCAGGCAACTCCGGGACGAGGCGCTTGAAGACCGCCGATGGCGCGGTCACCACAGCGACATCGAACCCTTCCTCCTGCCCACCAACACGCACCATCACGCCACCCTCGGCGCGCGGCTGCACCGCCTCGACATTGACACCGAGATGGATCGCCACACCGAGGCGGTGCAATTCCGCTTCGAGGGCGTCAATAACGACCTGGAACGAGCCGCGCGGGTAGCCAAGCGTCTCCTTCGCAAGCGGGTTACTGCGGTTCGTCGTGCGCAGTTGCACCTTTTTCCAGAACCAGACCATCGGGATTTTGTCCCACGATGGGCCAAACTTCGCCCGCAATTGCGCGCCGAAGACGCGGTCAAACCCGTTCGCACCGGTGAACCGTTCGATCCATCGTGCGGCGGTGACGCGCTCGTAGCCCGCATAGCGCTTCTGGAACTGAAGGTAGGCCGTCATCAAGCCAATGCGGAGACGCGCGAGCGGCGAGATATAGCCAAGTTTGAGCAGATCGGTCGCGCCATCGAGCGGCCAGATTTTGCCGTCGTGGAACATACCGACGGTGCTCGGCAGCCATTGGAGTGTGTCGCCAACGCCGAGTTCCGCCATCAAGCCCGTGATCGCCGTGTCGGAATGAAAGAGATGATGATAGAAGTATTCCAGCCGCGTTCCGGCGATGGGGAAGGTTGCCGCCTGCCCACCGAGACCCGGCATCCGCTCCCAGAGGACGACGGTATGCCCCGCCTGGCGCAGCCGCAATGCTGCCGCCATGCCGAGCATCCCGCCGCCGATGACGCCGACACGCATACTGTCCTAACCCCCCTGCCCCTTCCCGCGAAGGGAAGGGGAGAAAATACGCAAGCGAAAGGGCGACTCGATTGCCGCCCCTCCCGAGTAGATGCCTATGATACTACGTCGCGCGGTTGCCTAGATGAAGAGCGGCGCGAGGACGAGCGTGAGCGTGGCGAGCAACTTGATCAGTACGTGCAGCGACGGCCCGGCGGTGTCCTTGAAGGGGTCCCCCACGGTATCGCCGACCACCGAAGCCGCGTGCGGATCGCTGCCCTTACCGAGCACGTTCCCGTCCGCGTCACGCAATCCGCCTGCCTCGATGAATTTCTTCGCATTGTCCCACGCGCCGCCGCCATTATTCATGACGTTGGCCATCAGGATGCCGCCCATTGTGCCGACGATCAGGAAACCTGCCGCGCCTTCCGCACGCAGGAGAAGGCCAACGATCACCGGCAGGCAGACCGCCAGCGCGCCCGGCGCGATCATCTCACGGAGCGCGCCGCGCACCGAAATATCTACGCACCGCGCGTAGTCCGGCAGTTCGGTGCCCGCCATGATGCCCGGCCGCTCGCGCCACTGTCGGCGCACCTCGCTGATCATGTCCTGCGCCGCGCTTCCGACCGCACGGATCGCCAGTGACGAGAACAAGAAGACGAGCATCAAGCCGAGGAACCCGCCGATAAAGACTTTCGGCTGCGCGAGGTCCACGAGATGCGCCTTATCCCAGCCCGCATCCCCCGGCGCGAAGCCGCGATACTCCGCGACCACATCGAGGTACGCGGAAAAGAGCAGGAAGGCCGCAAGCGCCGCCGAACCGACCGCGTATCCCTTCGTCAGCGCCTTTGTCGTGTTCCCAACCGAATCGAGGGCATCGGTCACGTCGCGTACGGCTTCGGGCTGATTGCTCATCTCGACGATGCCGCCCGCGTTGTCGGTAATCGGGCCGAAGGTGTCCATCGCCAGGATATATGCGGCGCCCATCAGCATCCCGACGGTCGCGCAGGCGGTCCCGAAGATTCCATTCGTCAGATCGTTCGCCGTGATGTGTGTGCGCGTGCCGAGGAAGAACGACCCGCCGATGGCGAGCGAAATCGCCACGGCAGGCGCGGCGGTCGTTTCGAAACCAATCGAGAGGCCGGAGATAATATTCGTGGCGGAACCCGTCCGCGAGGCTTCCGCGATCGTCCGCACCGGCCGCCAGTTGCCGGCCGTGTAGTACTGCGTGATATAGACGAAGACGATGGACGTCACGATGCCGATTAAGCCGGCGAGCGCGAAATACCACCACCGTTCCCCGACATAGAAGTTGTCGCTCTTGCGATGCTGATTATGAAAGAGCACGTAGGTGACGAAGAACATGAAGATGATCGAGAGCGCCGCCACCACGTAGTAGCCGCGATTGAGCAACGAAAGCGCATCCGTTGCCTGCGCGGAGGGGCGCACGACGAGCACGCCGATCAACGATGCCAGGAGGCCAAATGCGGTAATGACGAGCGGGAAGATGATCCAGTTATTGTTACCGGTGACGCTCGTCAGGGCGACGCCGAGGATCATCGCGCCGATCACTTCCGCCGCTGTGGACTCAAACAAGTCCGCGCCACGACCGGCGCAGTCACCGACGTTGTCGCCGACGAGGTCGGCGATCACGGCTGGATTGCGCGGGTCATCCTCCGGGATGTTCGCCTCGACCTTGCCCACGAGGTCCGCGCCGACATCGGCGGCCTTCGTGTAGATACCGCCACCGAGTTGGGCGAAGAGCGCGACAAACGACGCGCCAAAGCCGTAGCCAACGATATAGAACGGCGCGTCCTGCACGCCCTTCGTCAGGCCGGTCGCGGCAAAGAGCGCGAACATCCCCGTCACGCCAAGCAGTGAGAGCGCGATGACGAGGAAACCCGAAACCGCTCCACCGTGGAACGCGGCCAGGAGCGCCGACGCGAGATTCTTGCGCGCGCCCGCCGCCGTCCGCAGGTTCGACAGCACCGCGACATTCATCCCGATGAATCCGGAGATGCCGGAAAACGCCGCGCCCACGAGAAACGCGAAGAAGGTCAGCACGCCGTGACGCACCGGATGTTGATCGGACTTGGTGATGATCGCAATGAGCACCGAGATGACTATTGCCACCACCAAAGCGATACTGAAGATCGTCGTGTACTGACGCTTCAGGTATGCGCGCGCACCCGTCAGGATGCGGCCCGCCACATCTTGCATTTCTGGCGTTCCGGTGTCACTTGTCAGAACGGACCGGGCAAGAAAGATCGCAAAGAGGACCGCAACGATGCCGATAACGGGAACTGTCCACACAAGCCAGCTCACGCACTCCCCTCCTCACGGCCCGCTCCCGAGCCGCACCCATAAAAAAAGAGACCGCTTGGTTGCACTGCGGCACCGAATGCCGCACACCGGCAAATGCGCGCGGCACAATCCCCCCGCCGCAGCGCGGACGCGAGTGTACCATTCGCCGCCTTTTGCCGCAATGCGCTGGTCAAGGCGTGTTGATGCTCACCGTCCGGGGGTACGATTCCCCGACGGTGCATTCAGGTTTTCGCGTCAGCGGGCATCGCTGTCAGGCGGTCGCGCACGGTCCGTCGGGGATCGTTGCACCGCCTCGTCTTCTGGTTCGATATGGATGACGATATCCGTCTGTGGCAGCGCGTCGCCGATCTCATCTTCAAGATGCGTAGAGAGGTCATGCGCCGCCGCGACGGATAACGCGCTCGGGACAACGAGGTGCAAGTCCACCGCGTGCCGCCCGCCGACGTGCCGGGTACGGAGATCGTGGTACTCGATGAAATTGTCCGCATGATCGTCGAGTACCGAGCGAATCGTCCGCTCCTCCTCCTCCGGCAACCGCTCGTCCGTCAGCCCACGGACCGCACCGGTCAGCACACGAATACCGGCGACCGCGATGAACCCCGACACGATGATGCCGACGATTGGGTCCACCACATGCCGCCCCGTCACCTCGACAATAATCAATCCGACAACGACGCCCGTCGCGGTAATCACATCGGTGCTGAGTTCAATGCCGGTCGCCTCGAGCGCGGGCGAGCCTTCCGACCGTCCAACCCGCAACAGATAGCGCGACGTGGCGATATTGATCATCGCCGCGACCGCCATCACGGCGATACCCCAGCCCAGGTGAGAGACTTCCGACCCATTGGTGAGCGCGACGATTGCATTCCAGATCGTGAACCCGGCGACCACGCAAATCAGGACGCCCTCGGCGAAACTGGTCAGCGTCTCGACCTTCCCGTGTCCATAGGGATGCGTCCGATCCGCCGGACGCTGCGCGTACCAGATCGCCGCCGACGCGAGCACCGCGACGAGCAAGTCCACACCGGAATGCGCCGCTTCGGAGAGAATCGCGACCGACCCCGTGCTGATGCCGACGATCAGTTTCCCGATGACGAGCAGCGCATTCGTGATAATGGCGAGTGAGGCGACACGGGTAATGCGCCGCGAACGAGTGTCCATGGGGGTGCTTCCAATGGGAAATGTCAGACCGCCGCTTTCATCGCCGACGGTCTGCACATAACGAAAAGCGGACGGTTAGGGGCGCTCAGTCCCCCGCGCCGCTGGCCGCCGCACGCGACGTGCCACGTCCACGCCGCCAGAAGGCGAGCCGCTGAATCTCCCCTCGCTCCCAACTGACGAGCAACTGGCTCGCATTGAAGATCGAGGAATAGGTGCCGCTGACGACGCCGAGGAGCAACGCCAGGACGAACTCGCGGATCGTCGCGCCACCGAAGAGGACGAGCGCGAGCAGCGTGAAGATGACCGTCAGCGATGTGTTGATTGAGCGAACAATCGTCTGGTTCAGGCTGTAGTTCACCACGTCGTCGAACGGCATCGCGGGGCGGCGAATCTGATTCTCACGGATGCGGTCGAAGACCACGATCGTGTCATGGACGGAGAATCCGATCACCGTCAGCACGGCGGTAACGAAGAGCGAGTCAATCTCGGTGCCGACGAGTTTGCCGAGGATGGCGAAAATGCCGAGGACAATGAAGACATCATGGAGCATGGCCGCGATCGCACACGAACCATAGAGGAACGGGCGTTTCACTTTGCGGAATGCCCAGGCGAGGTAGAGCAGAATACCCACCGCCGCCGCGAAGACCGAAAGAATTGAGTTCTTGCTGACCGATGCGCCGACGGTGGGGCCGACGGAATCGAGGCTCAGTTCCTTGTAATCGCCGTACTGGGTCTTCAGCGCGCTCGACAGTTGCGCCTTTTCGGGGGACCCCTCTTCAAGGTGCTTCAGTTTGATCAGCACGGTCTCCGTCTGATCCGGGTTCGTCGCGATCTGTACCTGCGGATCCTGCTGACCCTGGTTGATCATCAGTTGCCGGACATCGAGCGATTGGATATCCGTGCGCTGGAATTGCAACTCCCAGACGGAGCCGCCGGTGAAGTCAATGCCGAGATGCAGGTGCCAGAAAATGAGCGCCAGCAATCCGGGTATGATCAGCGCGAGGGAGATGGAATACCAGAGTTTGCGGCGGTGGACGAGATCGAGCATTGGCGGTTCCCCCTAATCCCCGGTGGTTGTCGTCGCGGAACCGCGACTCGACGCAGGCGCGATCACTTCGGAATTGAACAGCCAGTGATTCGTCGAAAGACCGCGCGAACTGAGTAAGCAGCGCAGGAAGGTCCGTGTGACGGTAATCGCACTGAACAGGCTGACGAGCACGCCAACCAAAAGCGTGAGCGCGAACCCGCGCACGACCGACGTACCGGTGATGCCGCCGAAGACATAGAGGATCAGGCAGGTGATGATCGTCGAGGCGTTCGAGTCGCGGATCGAGGGCCATGCGTGATCGAACCCCGCGTCAATCGCGCTACGCAGCGTGCGGCCCGTGCGTAATTCCTCTTTCAAGCGCGCGAAAATAAGCACATTCGCATCTACTGCCATCCCAATCGAGAGGATAAATCCGGCGATACCGGCCAGCGTGAGCACGATGCCGAACAGTTTGAAGAGCGCGAAGGTGACCACGGTATAGACACCGAGCGCCAAGACCGCCACCACACCCGGCAGCCGGTAGAAAACAATCATGAAGAAGGCGACGGCCGCGAGACCAATCGCACCCGCGAGGAGGCTCTTATTGATCGAGTCCTGCCCAAGCGTCGGGCCAACCGTGCGCGTTTCGATCACATCGAGCGGCACCGCGAGGCGACCGGACTTCAGGACGACGACGAGATCCTGCACTTGCGTGCGATCCAGTCCGTTGATCTCACCGCTCTGGTCAATGCGGCTCTGAATGGTCGCGCTGTTGACGACGCGTTTGTCCACGATGACATTCAAGAACTGACCGACATGCGACCCGGTGTAGTCACCGAACTTGCTCGCCGCATCCGAGTTCAACTTGAAGCCGACAACGAGGTTGCCGCTCTGATCCGTCTGCGGGAATGCGTCCGCGAGGTCTTTTCCGGTGACGATCGTGTCATAGACCGGCCCCGCTGGAGCCGTCGCGGAGGCGGACGCTGTGGGCGATGCGCCGGGCGTCCCGCTCGCCGCTGGTGTCCCGCTTGTTCCTGCTGCCGCTGCCGCCGAACCACTCGGCGTACCAGTCGCGCCCGCCGGTGCGGTCGCGCTCGGTGTGCCGACCGGCACCGTCGTACTCGCCGTGGTACCGGCTGCATCGGATGCGCTCGCGGGTGTACCGCCCGCTGCTGCAGAGGCGGCGGGCGTTCCCGTCGTGCCGACCGCTGACGCGGCGGAAGTCGTACCCGATGCGGCTGTGCCGACCGACGGAACCGTCGTCCCCGGCCCCGGTGTCGCGGTGGTGATCGGCGATCCATCGGGGTTGAGGCCAACTGTTTCCGGGCCACCGAGCGAAGTGGTGACGATCGAGCCGACCGGCAATGCGGTCTGGCTGCCGACCAGTTCGAGCAGAGCCGTCTGCTTCAAGACACGCACCGCCGCTTCCGGGTCCTGCACACCAGGGAGTTCGACAACGATCTTGTCATTTCCCTGCGTTTGAATGATCGGCTCGCTGACACCGAGACTATTGACGCGGCGCTCAATCGTGTCGCGCAGACCGGAGAGCACGTCGGCATCAACCTTCTGCCCCGGCGCGGGTCGTGCCTGCAACACGGCATGCACGCCACCCTTGAGATCGAGTCCCAGTCTCGTCTGAGTGCGCGTCTTCACGTTGAAGAGATTCAGTTGCTGGCCGGGTACGACGATCCAGACGGCGAGGATCGTTAACACGACGATGATCGAAAAGGCGTACCACGGACGAATTCGCACGGACGGATCCTCCCGGAGCGAAAGAAAAAAGACGCCGACGGAACCGCCGCCCACGCCAACCGCAAGGGTAACACCCGACCGTACAGGTGTCAAAGCGGATGTTCCGCCGCATTCGCCTCTGCTATGCTAGAACGGATACGATGGTGAAGGAGTGGAAAACGATGGCTGAAACCGAATCACGAACACCGATGCGCGTCCGCTTCGCGCCAAGCCCGACGGGCTATCTCCATGTGGGCGGCGCACGCTCCGCGCTCTTCAACTGGCTCGCTGCTCATCAATCAGGCGGCACGTTCATCCTGCGCATTGAGGATACCGACCAGCGGCGACTGAATGAAGATTCGCTGGACGCGATCACCGATGGGCTGCGCTGGCTCGGCCTTCAGTGGGACGAAGGGCCGGAAGTCGGTGGGCCATACGCGCCCTATCGTCAGAGCGAACGATTGCCCCTTTATCAGGAGTGGGTGCGCTGGCTGCTCGACCACGGTTTCGCCTACGAGGATTTCGATCCGCCGCCCCCGCCCGGCAAGAATGCCGTGCCGGACACAACCCACACATACCGCAAATACCGCGACTGGACGCCGGCGCAGCGCGATGAAGCGCGTGCGCGCGCCGACCAGCCGCCCGCCATCCGCTTCAAGACGCCGCTCGACGGTGAGACCGTCGCGCACGATGTCGTCCGGGGCGAAATCCGCTGGCAAAACAGCGAGATTCCCGCCGATCCGGTGCTCTTGAAGTACGACGGCTTCCCAACGTACTCGCTTGCGGTCGTTGTGGACGATCATTTCATGGCGATTACCCACATCATGCGCGCCGTCGAGTGGATTCCGACCCTGCCGATTCATGCATTGCTCTATGACGCCTTTGGCTGGGAGCGCCCGATCTGGTGCCATCTGCCCCTCGTCACACGGACGGACGGCAAGAAGTTCTCGAAGCGGCATGGCGACTCCGCGCTGCACGAATACCGCGAGCAGGGCTTTCTGCCAGAAGCCCTCGTCAATTTCTGCGCGTTGCTCGGCTGGTCATTCGGCGACGACATCGAGTTGTTCACGAAGGAGGAAGCGGCGGCGCGATTCCGCATCGCGGACGTCCGCCCCGCACCCTCCGCGTGGGATAAAGACAAATTGCTCTGGATGAACGGCCAGTGGATCAACCACCGGCTGACGCTCGATGATTTTGTCGAGCGGTCACTTCCCTTCCTGCACGACGCGGGGTTGGCGCACGATACGCCGCATGATTATGTCCGCCGCGCGTTGTCGCTGGAAAAGGAGCGCGTGAAGACGCTTGCGGAGGTCCCGGAGGCGACGCGATTTTTCTTCGCGGAGCCGCACGCGGACGCGAGCATGGTCGCACTCCTGAAGAAACAAGGCGGCGATCAGGCGGCGGCAATCCTGGAGGCCGCATTGAATGCGTTGGCAGATGCCGATTGGAGCAGCCGCGATCACCTCGTCGCGGCAATTGATACGGTGGTGCAGCAGTCCGGCGTCAAGCGCGGCGTGCCATTCGGCCTCCTGCGCATCGCGACGACCGGCCGCACCGCCGCGCCCGATCAGGCGGATTTAATGCTGGTGCTCGGGCCGGGGCGGGTGGAGCAGCGCATTCGCGCCGCATTTGATGCCTTGAAAGCAGCCGGGGAAGGCTAACCGTGCGGCTCATCGCCGAGCATCGGGTACCTGTCGCGATGAACGTCCGTGTCCGAACGGACGCGATCATCGCAGCCGCCTTCGCGCTGGCGACGATTGCAACCCGCTTCCCCTTTCGCTCGCACCGCGCCTTCAACTGGGACGCGGTGAACTTCGTCCTCGCCCTCCACGATTACGATGTGCGCCTCCACCATCCGCAACCGCCCGGCTATCCCGTCTTCGTCGCGATGGGGCGCGTCGTGCAACTCGTGATCCCCGACGCGAACAGCGCGCTCGTTACCGTCGCAATGCTCCTCAGCGCGGGGGCGGTCGCGGCACTCTATCTACTCGGTCGCGAACTGTTCGGGCAGGCGGCGGGCATCGTCGCGGCGCTCTTCCTGCTCTTCAGTGTCACCTTCTGGACGAATGGGGCTGTCGCTCTCGCCTATCCATCACTCGCGCTCTTTACACCGCTCGTCGCCCTGCTCGCGTGGCGATCCCACCAACACGGGGGCGATGCGCCGCTCTGGTTGCCGCTTGCCCTCTCGCTCGCGTATGCAGTTGGCGGCGGCTTCCGCCCTGATCTCCTGCTCTTTCTGCTCCCCTTGTGGCTGTTCGGTCACTGGCGACTACCGTTTCGTACCATCATTATGAGCGGGATATGTGTTGTCGCCGTCGTGCTCGCGTGGTTCGTGCCGACGATCGCGCTCTCCGGTGGCTGGTCGGGCTACTGGAAGGTCTTTCGGGCGTACACGGGGAACGACGTGTTGAAGCGATACTCCGTCGCGGAGAATGGCCCGCACGCCCTGATCGTCAATGTGCGGGACACGGCCAAGTACACGGGCTACGCGCTCTACGCGCTGGCGCTGCCGGTCGCGGGCGCGGCGATCTGGATGCTCACGCTTTGGCGACGGCTGAAAGAAGCACCCGAGGCGACGCGTCCCTACGTTTTACTGTTCGGTTTGTGGATGGCGCCGATGCTGCTCTTTTATGCATGGGTACATATCGGCGATCCGGGGTACGTCTTCACCTTTGTACCCGCGTTGCTGCTGATTGCGGCGCGGTTCACGGTGGAGCTGCCGCGCATCGCCGCCCGGCTCCGTCTCGGCCGGCTCCGGCGCCTCGTCGTGCCCGCGCTGACGGTCACCGTCATCGCCGCCAATACGGGCATCTTTCTTTTCCGCCCCCTGACACTGACGGCGCACGGTATTCGCCAGCAGGACCGCACGATTGATGGCAAAATCGCCTATGTTCGCGCGCATGGCGACCCCGCGACGACGCTGCTCATTGCCTACGAGAGTTACCGCCACTGGCTCTTGTACCTGCCCGAATACCGCGTGCGGTTCGTGGACGTGACGTACGGCACGGAGGCCGATCGTACCGTCAGCCTGCCACCGGGAACGGCACGGGCAGTAGTGATGGATGCGACACTGCTCAACGTCGTTACCGGTGCGCCGACGAGCGACGTGCGGACAATCGCGGCGGATCGCGTCGGCATTGTCACACCATCGCCAGGCACGGCGATCCATTTCGCAGCCGTCGCCTCGCCGCTTAGCAACCAGCCACCCTGATCCGGGGGGGGTGGAAGGCCGCTCCCACCGGAAAATCAACGCCTTGACAGGCGGGGCAGGCCGCCGTACCGTGCCGGATGCACGCCAGCGCATGCCGACCGTCGCCAACGCATGCGCAAAGGTAGGGAGGATTGCCGATGCCCGATACGACAGGCCGTATCGCCGGGGAGACGCGCGCACTCATTATGGACGCGAACGATACCGTCGCGGTCGCGATCCGCGAGCTGACAGCGGGTGAAACCCTCATCATTGCCGTCCCAGACGGATCGGAGCGCGTTGTCACGACCGCCGAACCGATTCCCTTCGGCCATAAGTTTTCCACCACCGACATCGCGGAAGGCGATCAAATCATCAAATATGGCGAGCGGATTGGGCGTGCGACCCAGTTCATCCCCGCCGGTTCGCACACGCACATTCACAACATCACCAGCCAGCGCGGCCGCGGTGATCTCGTCGGCCAGAACGTCAGCGGACAGGAGTAGAGAGATGACAGTGACGGCACCCGCCTTGCGGGGGGCGACACAAGATGTAGATGACCTCTCCACGCGCACATTTATGGGCTACCGGCGCGCGTACAGTGGCCGTGCCGGGGTGCGGAATCTCGTGCTTATCATCCCCTCCGTTGTCTGCTCGAATACCGTCGTCCAGCGGATCGCGCAGCAGGTGCCGGAGTGCGTCTTCGTCACGCATCAGCATGGCTGCTCGCAGGTCGGCGACGATGTTGAGCAGACGCGCGCGACGCTGATCGGCTATGCGACGAACCCAAACGTCGCGGGGGTGCTCGTCGTCTCGCTTGGCTGCGAGACGATCGAGGGCGATCGCGTCGCGCAGATGATCGCGGATACCGGTCAGGATGTGGAATTTCTCGGCATTCAGGAGAGTGGCGGCATCAAAGCGACGGTCGAATTCGGGATCGAGAAATGCCTCGCGCTGCTGGAACGGGCGAGCCGCCACAAGCGCGAAGCAGTGCCGCTCTCCGAACTGATCCTCGCCGTCCAGTGCGGCGGATCGGACGCCTTCAGCGGCATCACCGCCAACCCCGCGCTCGGCATCGCCTCGGATATGCTCGTTGCAGCGGGTGGCACGGTGATGCTCGCGGAAGTGCCGGAATGCCTCGGCGCGGAGCATCTGCTTGCCGCGCGCGGACGGACGCCGGCAGTCGGCGAGCAGTTAATCGCCGCCGTGCGCCGCTACGAAGAGGATGCCCTGCGGATGGGCGTGGACCTCAACAAGGGCAACCCCGCGCCGGGCAATATCAAAGGCGGCCTGACGACCATTGAGGAGAAATCCATCGGCGCGATGAAGAAGGGCGGCAGCACGCCGCTCAATGAAGTGCTCGCCTACGCCCAACCGCCGACGCAGAAGGGCCTCGTCATCATGGATACGCCGGGAAATGACATCGAAAGTGTCACGGGTAACCTCGCCGGGATGGCGCAAATGGTCGTCTTCACGACCGGACGCGGCAGCGTCACCGGCGCGGCGATTGCGCCCGTCATCAAAGTGGCGACGAACACGCCGATGTACGAGAAAATGACCGATAACATGGACATCAATGCCGGCACCGTCGTGGATGGCACGGAGACTTTGCAGGAGGTCGGACGGCGCATATTCGAGAAGATCATCACCGTCGCGAATGGTGAGCAGACCCGTTCCGAAGAGTGGGGCTGCAACGAGTTCGGCATCAACCGCATCGGCCCATCCCTCTAATGCAGGGCCGAGCACTGAGCACCGAGGACTGAGAAATGGGAGGGCGGTTCGCGAATCGCCCCTCCATCATGGACTACTTCCCCTCTCCTTTGCCGTACGGCAAAGGAGAGGGGGCGGGGGGTGAGGTTTCTCAATGCCCACGCTACCGATGACGGCGCTCGGCAAGACCGGGCTGCAGGTGACGAATCTCTGCCTCGGTGGGGCACCGCTCGGCAACATGCCGGAGACGTTCGCCTACGCCGTGCCCGAAGAGCGGGCGCTGGCGACGGTGCGCGCCCTCCTTGACAGCCCGATCAACTTCATTGATACCGCAGCATCATACGGTGACGGTGAGGGCGAGCGCCGGATTGGTCTGGTCATTAAGGAGCGTGGCGGATTGCCCACCGGATATGTGCTCGACTCGAAAGCCGACCGCGATCTGCACAGCGGCGACTTCAGTGGCGATCAAATGCGCCGCAGCGTCGAGCGCAGTCTGCGCCTCCTCAATCTCGACACCATTCCCCTCATGCATCTCCACGACCCGGAGCATACGACGTTCGAGGCGGCGATGGCGCCCGGCGGCCCGGTCGAAGTCCTGCAAAAGATGAAGGACGAAGGATTGGTTACGCATCTCGGCGTCGCGGGTGGGCCGATAGAGATGGAGATCCGCTACGTTGAGACGGGCATCTTCGATGCGGTTATCACGCACAATCGGTACACCCTGCTCGATCAATCCGCCGACCCGCTTTTGACGATCGCGCACGAACGTGGCCTCGGTGTCTTGAATGCCGCGCCGTATGGCAGCGGCATACTCGCGAAGGGGCCGGACGCCTATCCGCGCTACCAGTATCAGCAGGCGCCGCCAGCGATGATCGCGCAGGCAAAGCAGCTTGATGCAGTCTGCCAGCGCTACGCCGTCCCGCTTCGCGTCGCGGCGCTTCATTTCTCGCTACGTGACCCGCGCATCCATAGCACCATCGTTGGTATGACACATCCGGAGCGTGTCCAGCAAGCCGTGGACGACGCCCTGACGCCCCCACCGAAGGCGCTCTGGGATGAGTTAACTCCGATGATCGCCGCCTACACCACGGTGCATGGCGCATTCGAGGATAAACGCGCCACCCTCCCCGAAGGCCATTGACAGCACCCGCATACTCAACGGAGGTTCGACACGATGCCACTCTGCCACTTCACGACCTCATTCAACACGACACCGCGCCTCGGCTGGGCGGACCTTGGCGGCGTGTACGACCTCTCGGCATGGGAGGGCGCGGGGCTGCATTCGCTCCGCGATGTGCTCGCGCGCCCGCTCGGGGAGGTGCGCCAACTGCTGCGTGACGCACCCTTCGACCAACTGCCGGTCTGCACCCACACCGACGCGACGCTGCACAAGCCGCTCGACGGGCAGGAAGTCTGGGCGTGCGGCGTGACCTACCGCCGCTCGCGCGATGCCCGGATGGAGGAGAGCAGCGAGCAGAGCGTCTACGACCGCGTCTATGGTGCGGAGCGGCCGGAAATCTTCTTCAAGGCGACGCCATCCCGCGTCGTCGGCCCCGGCCAGCCGCTCGCCATCCGCCCGGACAGCACCTGGGATGTCCCGGAACCCGAACTGGCACTCGTCGTCAATGCCGCTGGGGAGATCGTCGGCTATACCATCGGCAACGATGTCAGCTCGCGCTCCATCGAGGGGGAGAACCCGCTCTATCTGCCGCAGGCGAAGATGTTCCGCGATTGCTGCGCCCTCGGCCCGTCCGTGGCACTCGCGGATGAGATACCTGATGTGACGAATCTCGCGATCACGATGGTGATTAGCCGGGATGGGTCGGATGTCTTCCGGGGCGAATCGAACACGAGCCAGATCGCCCGCCCGCTCGCGCAACTCGTCGAATATCTCGTGCGAGCGAACGATTTCCCCAATGGCGCGGTGCTCCTGACCGGCACGGGGATCGTGCCGCCGTCGGACTTCACCCTTGAGGCGGGCGATGTGGTCAGCATCACTATTAGCGGCATTGGCACATTGGGCAACCCGATGTACCGGATCGCGGGCTGAACGCCCGCCACCACCCGATCAATCCTGTGGTACAATCGCGCAACGATTTCGCTGCCACACAGCGTGTTTTTCTTTTTATATGCATGCCAAGGGGACGAGGATGGGGCGGATTGCCTTCGATCATGTGACGAAGAAATATGGTGATGTCGTCGCGGTGAAGGATGTCACCCTCGAAGCCGCGGACGGCGAGTTCCTTGTGCTCGTCGGGCCCTCCGGCTGCGGGAAGACGAGCGCCCTGCGCTGCCTCGCCGGATTGGAGGAAGTCACCGAGGGGACGCTCTATATCGGGGACCGCGATGTGACCATGCTGCCGCCCAAGGATCGGGACGTCGCGATGGTCTTCCAGAACTACGCGCTCTACCCGCACATGACGGTGGAGAAGAATCTC